>CAIYRJ010000064.1 GCA_903928615.1 uncultured Actinomycetes bacterium
ACGAGCGCCATCCAGAACCCCTCCGGCAAGATGATCTTCGCGCGCATCCCGGCCGCGGGTCGATGAGGACCGCGGCGGTCATCGTGGCCGCCGGGTCGGGCGACAGGCTCGGCGCCGGGGTGCCCAAGGCCCTCGTGCGCGTGGCCGGGCTGCCGATGGTCACGTGGTCTGCGCGCGCCCTCGCCGAGTCGCCCGACGTGGAGTGCATCGTCATCGCCTGCCCGCCCGGCGGCGAGCACGACATGGCGGAGGCGGTCGCCGGGCACGCCCAGGTGCACGCGATCGTGCCCGGCGGCACCAGCCGCCAGCGCTCGGTGGCAGCGGCGCTGGCCGCCGTGCCCGACGACGTCGAGGCCATCCTGGTGCACGACGCCGCCCGCCCGCTCATCACCCCCGCCTTGGTGTCGCGCCTCATCGCCCGGCTGAGGTCGGCCCCGGCCGTGATCGCGGCGGCCCCGGTGGCCGACACCCTCAAGCGCGCCGGCGACTCCGACAGGGTGGAGGCCACGGTCGATCGCGCAGGCCTCTGGGCGGCCCAGACGCCCCAGGCCTTCCGCGCCGACACGTTGCGCTGGGTGTTCGCCGACGCCGATGACGCGGAGCTCGGCAGCGCCACCGATTGCGCCGGTATGGCCGAGCGACGCGACGTGCCGGTGCTGCTGCACGATCCCGGGTCGCCGAACCTGAAGGTCACCACGCCGGCCGACCTGCGCCTGGCCGAGGTGCTGCTGGGAACCGGCCGCATCACGTGATCACGTAACGTCCCGCGCCGGTGCTCACCGACTACCACCTCCACCTGCAGCCCGATGGCCCCGAGGCCCGGGATGCCGACCGCCACCGCTGGGATGCGGACGGCGGCCCGCGCACGCCCGCGTGGATCGGTCGCTACGTGGATGCGGCGCGCGCGCGGGCCGTGGATGAGATCGCCATCACCGAGCACGTGCACCGCTTCGCGGAGGTGCGTGACTGGCACCCCAACCCGTGGTGGCAGGCCGAGGCCACCGAGGACCTCACCGCGCACTGCGCGGCGCTCGGGGCCGCCCGCGACGAGGGCCTACCGGTGCTCATCGGAATCGAGATGGACTGGATCCCCGGGCGCGAGGACGACATCCGCGCCCTGCTGGCCTCCCAGCCCTTCGACATCGTGCTGGGGTCGGTGCACTGGCTGGGCGACCTCGCCGTGGATCACCCCGACTACCCCTGCTGGGATTCCCTGGGTCCCGAGGAGACCTGGGGCCGCTACCTCGACGAGCTCGCCGCAGCCGCCGGCAGCGGGCTGTTCGACGTGCTGGCCCATCCCGATCTGCCCAAGGTGTTCGGCACCCCCATGCCGGGGGCGCTCGAGGCCCGGCGCGATGAGGCCATCGCGGCCATCGCCGCGTCCGGCGTGGCCGTGGAATGCTCGTCCGCGGGCCTCAGGAAGCCCTGCAAGGCCCTGTATCCGGATCCGGACTGGCTGCGGGCGTTCCGCGAGGCGGGCGTGCCGGTGACGCTGAGCAGCGATGCCCACCGGCCCGAGGACGTCGCGCGCGACTACCCCACGGCCGTCGCGGCGCTGCGCGGTGCGGGCTATGAGACCATCACGCGGTTCCGGTCGCGCGAACCCGAGCAGGTGGAGATCCGATGGGCATGAGGGTTGGTCTCGGCGTCGACGCCCACCGGCTTGAGCCGGGCGTGCCCCTGGTGCTGGGCCTCGTCGCCGTCGAGCACCCCACGGGCCTCGCCGGCCATTCGGACGGCGACGTGGTGGCGCACGCGGTGTGCGACGCCCTGCTCGCGGCCTCGGGTGGCCCGGACATCGGCGTGCTGTTCCCGTCCGGGGCGGATGAGTGGAGGGGCGTCACGGGCGCCGCCATGATCGCCCATGTGCTCGAGTGGATGGCGGGGGAGGGGGCCGAGCCCGTCAACGTGCACGCGGTGATCGTGTGCGAGAGCCCGCGCATCGGGCCGCACCGCGCCGCCATGCAGGAGGCCCTCACGCGCGCCGTGGGCGCCCCGGTGTCCGTGCACGCCACCACCACCGACCAGATGGGCTTCACCGGCCGCGGCGAGGGCATCTCGTGCCAGGCCGTCGCGCTGGTGGAGGTGGCCGGGTGACGGTAAGGCTCCACTCGACCCTCAGCGGTCGCGACGAGCCGCTGGTGCCGGGCGACGATGGCGTCATCGGCATCTACGCCTGCGGGCCCACGGTGTACTCGCGCATCCACATCGGCAATGCGCGGCCCTTCGTGGTGTTCTCGGTGCTCAAGCGCTACCTCGAGCGCCGCGGCATGCGCGCGCGTCTGGTCATCAACGTCACGGACGTGAACGACAAGATCTACGACGCCGCGCGGGCCGAGGGCATCCCGTCCACCGAGCTGGCCGAGCGCTGCACGCGGCAGTACTTCGAGGACACCGACCTGCTCGGGCTCGGGCGACCCGACGCCGAGCCGCTGGTCACCGGCTGCATGGGCGAGATCGTCGCGCTCATCGCCGACCTGGTGGCGCGCGACCTGGCCTATGCGGCCGGCGGTGACGTCTACTTCCGCGTGCGGGCGTTCCCGCGCTATGGCGAGCTCTCGGGGCGGAATCCCGACGACATGACGGACACCGACCCCGGTGAGCTCAAGGAGGACCCGCTCGACTTCGCCCTCTGGAAGGGCGCCAAGGAGGGCGAGGACGCCGCGTGGGAGTCGCCATGGGGGCCGGGGCGGCCCGGCTGGCACATCGAGTGCTCCGCCATGGCCGAGCGCGAGCTCGGGATGGGCTTCTCGGTGCACGGGGGCGGGATCGACCTGGTGTTCCCGCACCACGAGAACGAGATCGCCCAGAGCGAGGGCGCGCACGACGCGCCATTCGCCCGCATCTGGATGCACAACGAGATGCTCGAGCTCAGCGACAGCAAGATGAGCAAGAGCATCGGCAACATCGCCCTGCTCGCCGACGTGGTGCACGAGTGGGGTGCCGACACGGTGATCGCCTACTTCATGCAGAGCCACTACCGCTCGCGGCTGCCGTTCTCGGACGAGCGCATGCAGGACGCCCAGGCGGCGTGCCGGCGCATCCGCAACGCCGTGCGGGCCCTCGACCGGGCGATGGATGAGCCCGGTGAGGGCAACGACGCCGCCCTCGCAGCGGCCGTCGTGGAGGCCCGCACGCGGTTCTTCGATTCGATGGACGACGACTTCGGCACACCCGGCGCCGTGGCGGCGATCTTCGACATGGTGCGTGCCATCAACCAGGCGCTCGAGCGCGGACGGCTGCCCGAGGGCCAGCTGCAGGAGGTTCGCCTCGAGCTCGCCGGCCTGCTCGACATGCTCGGGCTCGCCGGCCTCGCGGAGGCCGGCGGCGATTCCGACGTGCCGGCCGAGGTGCTCGACCTGCTGCGGCGCCGCGAGGACGCCCGTGCGGCCCGCGACTTCGCCGAGGCCGATGCCCTGCGCGACGCCATCGCGGCGCAGGGCTTCGAGGTGCGCGATGGTCCCGACGGCGCCGAGGTCGTCCCGGCCTCATGAGCACGCGGCGCCCGGGCCGGCGCCCGCGCAAGCCCGAGGGCGACGGGCCGGTGCTGGTGTACGGCCGCAACCCCGTGCGCGAGCTCATCCGGGCCGGTCGCAGGCCCGTGACCGAGGTGTGGGCGCTCGAGCAGGCGGCGGACGACGCCGCGCTGGAGGGCGTGAGCGTGGTGGTGAAGAGCCGGGATGCCCTGGCGCGCCTCGCCGGCACCGGGGACCACCAGGGAATGGTGGCCATCACAGTGGATTACCCCTACGCCGACCCTCAATCAGTACTTGAGGGTTCGGGACCGGTGATGGTTCTCGACGAGGTGCAGGACCCCCGCAACCTCGGCGCGGTGGCGCGCGTGGCCGACGCCGCGGGCTTCGCGGGACTGGTGATCCCCACGCGCGGAAGCCCCGGGATCACCCCGGTGGCCTGCAAGGCATCGGCCGGCGCGGTGGAGCACCTGGACATCGCGCGGGTGGGCTCGATCGTCGCATTCATCAACGATCTGGCGGGTTCCGGGCGCTGGGCGGCGGGTGCGGATGCCGATGCCGGAACCGATTACCGCGAGCTCGATTGGGACCCCTCCGCGGTGATCGTGCTGGGCGCGGAGGGGGCCGGTCTCAGGCCCCGGGTGCGCGAGGTGTGCGATCGCCTGGTGCGCATTCCCATGCGGGGGAGCGTGGGGTCCCTGAACCTCTCCACGGCCGCTGCGGTGCTGGCATTCCAGGCGGTTGCGGGGGACTGATTTCGCCCCAGAGGTTGACAGCGTCTTGTGCGATCGGTATCAATCCCGCATCTCTTACCTTCAAGTGAACATTCAGGGTATGTCTCAGGTGAAGGTTGAGGGATCGGGCCTTGCCCGCCGAAACGCCGAAATGGAGTGAGAATGGGAGCCGCCGCCCGCAGGCTGACCGACCTGGACCAGCAGGGCCATGTCGACATCGTGGACGAGGGCCTCGTGCGCCGCGCACGGGCCGGCGACCAGCAGGCGATGGACCAGATCATCGCCCGGTACCGCGGCTTCGTGCGCCTCAAGGCCAGCGCGTACTTCCTGGCCGGGGGTGACTCCGAGGACCTCATCCAGGAGGGCCTCATCGGCCTGTTCAAGGCCGTGCGCGACTACCGCCCCGAGCGCGAGGCATCATTCCGCTCGTTCGCCGAGCTGTGTGTGACGCGCCAGATCATCACGGCGATCAAGACGGCTGCGCGCAACAAGCACACCCCCCTCAACACCTATGTCTCCTTCAGCAACACGCGCGCCGGCAGCGAGCAGGAGACCACGCTCGCGGACGTCCTCCCCGACGACCCGGTGACCGACCCCGTGAACCAGGCGATCTCCACCGAGGAGCTCCAGAGCCTCGTCGAGTGCCTCGGCAAGGTGCTCAGCCCGCTCGAGAGCCAGGTGCTCGCGATGTACCTCGAGGGCCGCTCCTACGAAGAGGTCGCCGAGAGGCTCGACTGCAACCCGAAGAGCGTCGACAACGCCCTGCAGCGCGTCAAGCGCAAGGTCGAGGTGCACCTCAAGGAGCGCGAGGTCCTCGACCTCGGGTAGAGCCTGATGCAAACCCTCAAGTAGAGGGTGAGACTTTGACGTGATGCCGCCATTTCAGGCGGCATCACGCGTTTCGGGGTACGTTTCCCCTCGTCCGAGGCCCTCAGGGGCACTGAGCAACACGGGGGACCCCATGAGCGCACCCATCCTGGTCGGCTACGACCGCAGCGATTCGTCCAAGCGCGCCCTGCAGCGCGCGATCGAGCGCTGCAACGAGAAGCACGCCCCGCTGCTCGTCGTGGCCATCCACGAGGCCATCCTCGACCCGACAGGCCCCCGCGCCTTCGGCACCATGGGGGACGGCAGCCCCATGCAGGGCCCGTTCCCCGAGATGCCCGACGTGCACGAGGCGCTCGAGGAGGCCCGCGACCTCGTGGAGGACGGCGCCGTGGCCAAGGCCGAGTACGCATGGGCCATCGGCGAGCCCGCCGCGCTGATCGTGGAGACCGCCAAGGACTACGAGGCGCAGCTCGTCGTGGTGGGGCACACCCACCATGGGTTCCTGGGCAAGGTTTTCGGCGCGGACGTGTCGGAGGAAGTCGAGAAGCACGCCGGCTGCCCCGTCGAGGTCGTCGACTAGAACCCCACGTGCGCGCCCCGCGCGCGCCCGCCGGAGTAGCTCAGTTGGTCAGAGCACCTGTCTTGTAAACAGGGGGTCGCCGGTTCGAATCCGGCCTCCGGCTTTGCCCGGGTGCCCGTGGCCCGGGCCGGGATCCGGGTGTCATGGCTCGCTCCTAGGATGCACCCATGGAGCGACCGGGCCTCGAGAGGCGCCGTGCAGAGCGGCGCGCCCGCACGCGCCGCCGCCGCCGCACCGGGGCTCTTGCCGCCGGCGCCGTGGTGGTCGCGGCAGCCGTCGCCGTGGGCGTGGTGGTGTCCGGCGGGGGCGGGAGCGATCCCGGCCCTGCGACGGCGTCTTCCCCGGCGTATCGCCAGCCCACCACTGCATCACCGGCCCCCGAGCCCGCGACGGTGCCCACCACGGCCGACGCCGTGGCGCAGTCGCCCCAGCGCATACGTCCGCCGGTGCCCGGCCCCGGAAGGGTCATCACCGAGGGTCCCGCCAGCGCGGGGCGCAAGGTGGCGCTCACCATCGACGACGGCACGTGCGCCAGTTGCGTGGACCGCATCCTTGACGTGGTCGAGAAGACCGGGGGGAAGGTGACCCTGTTCCCCAACGGGGTGTACGGCAGCAGCTGGGAGCCCCAGGCGAAGCGCATCCGTGATCTGGTGGCCAAGGGGCAGGTGACGCTGGGCAACCACACCTACAGCCACGGGGTCGCCACGCAGCTCGGGCCCGCCGCCTTCGGCGCCGACCTCCAGCGCAACGAGGACTGGATCCAGAAGACCTTCAAGATCACGGGCCGCCCCTGGTTCCGGCCGCCCTACGGCGATCGCAACGCATCCATCGACGCCGCCGCCGGCCAGCGTGGCTATCGCAAGGTGATCATGTGGTCGGGCACCGTGGCCGACTCGCAGCCGCGAAGCGAGGGATACATCCTCGACGCCATCGACTACTGGGCCCGCCCCGGGTCCATCATCCTGATGCACGCCAACTACCCCGCCACGGCCAAGGCGCTGCCGAAGATCTTCCGCGCGCTCGAGAAGCGTGGCCTCGAGCCGGTGACGCTCGCCGAGCTGCTCGGCGGGGAGGCCCCGGGCACGTAGCGCTCGCCGCACGCCGGTGCTTTCGGCGGCGGTGACCGCGCGCCTTCGGCGCTAGCCCGTGTGGAAGTCCACGGTCAACAGCGCGCCGCCCCCCGGGGCGTTGGCGGCGGTGACCGTGGCGCCGTGCATCTCGGCCACCTGCTGCACGATCGAGAGCCCCAGGCCCGAGCCCGGCTTGCCGCGCGCCTCTGCCGATCGGTAGAAGCGGTCGAACACGTGGGGCAGGTCGTCGTCCGAGAAGCCGGGCCCGTGGTCGCGCACGGTCAGCACCCCGTCGGCCAGGGCCACCTCGATCGGCTGGCCGGGCGCGTTCCACTTGACCGCGTTGTCGAGCAGGTTGGCCACCAGGCGGTTGAGCCGCTCGGGTACGCCGTCGACGACCGTGGGGGAGAGGTCGGCGAGCACCGTCACGCCCGGATGCAGGCGCCGGATGCGCTCAATCGCCGCCGCGGTGATCTCGTCGATGCGCATGTCCTGCGCCTCGTCGTCGCGCACGGTGGTCTCGCCGGCGCGCACGATGTCGGTGACCAGCGCCGCGAGCTCGTCCGTCTGCTCCACCACGTCGCGCAGCAGGGCGGCGTGCTCCTCGGGCGGCAGCGTGCCGGGCTGCTGCAGCACCTCGATGTTGGCGCGCAGCGATGCCAGGGGCGTGCGGAGCTCGTGCGAGGCATCGGCCACGAGGCGTCGCTGGGCCTCGGCGGATGATTCGAGCTGGTCGAGGGTTCCGTTGAACACCCGGGCCAGGCGCGCCACCTCGTCGTCGCCATTGACGGGGAGGCGCCGCGAGAGGTCGCCGGCGCCTGCGAGCGCCTCGGTTTCGGCGGTGAAGTCGGTGACCGGTCGCAGCGCCCGCCCCGTGAGGAACCATCCGAGGCCCGCCCCCACGGCGATGCCGGCCCCGGTGACCACCAGCAGGATGACGCCGAGCCCCTGCAGCACCGACTGCACCTCGTCCACCGGGCGGGCGAACTCCACCGCCACGCCCGCGGCGACCGGCGCGGTGACCCCGCGCAGGGGCACGCCCTGCACGTCGGCGTCCCAGAAGTAGGTGCGCGAGGTGCCCGCCGCCACCTCGCGGTCGCGGTCGGTCACGGGCAGGGTGACGGCGTCGAGCCGCACTCCGCGGTCCCCTCCATCGCGACGGTCGCCCGGGCCCCTGCCGCGGCGCTGCGTGTCTGCCGATCCCTCCGTGAGGCCGGTGTCGGGGGTGACCACCTGCGAATACACCTGCGGCCCGCCGAACCGGTCGCTGCGCTCGAAGATGCCCGGCGGGGGCAGCCCCCTCGGGCCTTCACGCGTGATCCTCTCCACCCGCTGGCGCAGCGAGTCGTCCACCTCGCCGAGGAGTCGGGCGCGCACCGCGAGGTAGCTTGCCAGCGACGCCGCGGCCACCGCGAGCGCCACGGTGATCGCGGTGGCGATGGCCAGCCGGCGGCGGATCGTCATGAGTCGCGCAGCACGTAGCCCACGCCGCGCACGGTGTGGATGAGGCGCGAGCTGCCGCCCTCCTCGAGCTTGCGCCGCAGGTAGCCCACGTACACGCCGAGCGAGTTCGAGGTGGGGCCGAAGTCGTAGCCCCATACCCGCTCGTGGATGACCGACCGGGTGAGCACCACGCGGGGGTTGCGCATGAAGAGCTCGAGCAGCTGGAACTCGGTGCGGGTGAGCTCGATCTGCCGTCCGCCGCGCTCGGCGGCATGCCCCGCCAGGTCGAGCGAGAGGTCGTCGAAGCGCAGGACCGTGGCGTCATCGCCGGCCTGCGCGCCGGTGCGTCGCAGCAGGGCGCGGAGCCGGGCGAGGAGCTCCTGCAGCGCGAAGGGCTTCACCATGTAGTCGTCGGCGCCTGCGTCGAGGCCCGCCACGCGGTCGCCCACGGCGTCGCGCGCGGTGAGCATGAGCACCGGCGTGGCGTCGCCGGCCGCGCGCAGGCGACGGCACACCTCGATGCCGTCGACGCCCGGCATCATCACGTCGAGCAGCACCGCATCAGGCGCCCGCTCGGCGCGCGATGCCAGGGCCTCGTCGCCGTCGGCGGCGAGCTCCACCTCGTACCCGGCCAGCGTGAGGGCCCGCCGCACCGCGGTGCGGACGGCCTCCTCATCGTCGGCAACGAGGATCCTCACGTCACGAGTGTGCCGAACCGGCCGGGCGCACGTCGGTGGCGGTGCCCCCGGCGCGCGCCCGGCCGGCAATGCGGCCGTCGGTGCGAGCTGCCGTCACGGACCCCAGCCGCCGTGCGGGCCGCCGGGGCCGTGCTCGCCCGGACCGTGCCCGCCAGGGCCGCGGCCGTTGACGATCGCCGTGGCCATCGCCGTGACCTGCGCGTCATCGAGCTTCGGGGCGCCCGCCTTCTGCCCCTGCGCCTTCAGCGCCGCCTGCACGGCGTCCACCACGGTGGCGACGTCCACGCCCTTCTCCTTCGCCACATCGGCGGCCGTCTTCCCCGCCTCGCGCGCCTGGTGCAAGGCGTCCTCGGTGATGCCGAGTGACTTCGTGATCGCCTGCTCCACGGCCTCGCGACCCGGGCCGCCCCTGTGGCCGCCCTTCGGGCCCTTCTTGCCGTCCGCGATGTCATTGGCCACCTGCGTCGCCTGGGCGTCGGTGATGCCCTGGCCGCGCTCGGATGCCTTGATGGTGGCGGAGATCGTGCTGATGAGGTCGTCGCGGCTCATGCCCTTGGCCTCGGCGATCTGGGCAAGGGTCTTGCCCTGTGCCTCCTGCTCGTCGATCTGCTCCTCGGTCAGGCCGATCTTCTTGCCCACCGCGGCCTCGATCGCGTCCATGCCGTGCCCGCCGCGGCCGTGGTGGCCACGGTCGCCCGGCCCGTGCATGCCGGGCAGCGGGGCGTCCTTGGCGCGCTCGAGCATCGTGTCGGCCTGGTCCTGGGTGATGCGGCCGGCAGCCACCTGCTCCTGCAGGCGCTGCTTCAGGACGTCGGCGAAGGCGCCCTTCACCTCGGCCGGAGTGATCTGCTCGCCGGTGCGGTTGGACAGCGCACTCGCGAGGTCGCCGGCTGGGTCGTCCCGTCCGCTGGTCGCGGCGAAGGCGCCGGCGAGTCCGCCGCCCACGAGCACGCCGACGCCGGCGAGCACGGCGATGCGCTTGTTCCTGGTCTTCACGGTCATCTCCCGAGGTCGTTCATCAGTGACGCCGCCAATGGTGCGGCGCCGACCTCAGGATGGGACAAGATGAACCTAAGACCCCCGTAAGAATGCGCGTCGCGCCGGAACATCCCCACGGGCGCATCCGGCACGCGTGCAAGGCGCTCCGGGGATGGGCATCGTCAGGCCGCGCCGCCCTCCAGCACGTCCCGAAGGCCCTTCAGGGCCTCCATCTGGCGGTCCACGAGGCGCTCCTCCATGTCGATGGAGGAATCCTCGTGCACGGCATGGGTGTTCCAGACCACGCGGCAGCCGGAGTCGGTGGGCACCACGGTGAACGAGGCGTGGTGCTCGGCCAGCGGCAGGCCGTCGGTCACGGCGTACGAGTAGGTCATGGCGTCGTCGTCGCGGGAGAGGATCTCCTCCACGAGCACGGCGCCGTCGGCCCGCGAGAGCGTGCGCACGTTGCCGTCGAGCGTGCACTCGACGTAGAGCGGGTACCACCTGGGCACTCCGCAGGGGTCCGCCACGAGCGCCCATGCGTCCTCGGCCGGCACCGCCACGTCGATCTGCACTCCGAAGTCCGCGCCCATCGCGGTCACCTCCCCGCCGCCCGCGGGCGGCCTCGCCTGCGGGAACTCTCGCGCATCAGCCCTCGGGTGGCCCTCGCGCCGCCATGGGAGTCTTCGGCAGCCCGCCTGTCATGAGCAGCCCGAGCAGCCCGATGACGAACACGATGGCGAGCGCGCCGCGCAGTGACTCGAGCTTGGAGGTCTCGTAGGCATCCACGACCGCGTTCACCTGATCGGGCGGCAGCCCGGCCTCGACCATTGCCTGGTCGACCTGGTCGGAGGACACCACCTGGATGCCCGTGGCCGTGGCCTGCTTGGCAGCCGCCTGCAGGTTGGCGTCGGCCGCCGGCTGGTTGGCGAGGTTCGCGTTGAAGGTGGCGGCGAGGCCGATGAAGAGCACCGATCCGGCCAGGGCAACGCCGAGCGAGCTGCCGAGGTTCTGGCCGGTGCCCTGCAGCCCACCGAGCTCGCTGCTCCTCGACTCATCCGCCGCCGAGAGGTTGACGTTGGTGATCTGCGACACGGCGAGGCCGAGCCCGACGCCGATGACAGCCATCGCGATGGCGAACAGCGTGCCGCGCGCCTCGGGCTGGATCGACCCGATGAGCAGCAGCACGCCGATGGCCGACAGCACGAGGCCGATCTGGATGAGCGTGCGCGGCGAGACCTTCGATGCGAGGCGCGATCCCGCGACGGCCATCACGAAGAGCGCGATCGACATCGGCAGCATGCGCAGGCCCGACTCGAATGCATCGAGGCCGAGCACGGTCTGCAGGTAGAGGGGGAGGATGAAGAAGACCCCGCCGATGACGAAGTAGAGGGTCATCTGCGATCCCAGCCCGGCGCGCAGGCTGCGGATGCCCAGCAGGTCGGTGCCGAGCAGGGGCTGCCGGCCCGCCGCCACCACGTGGCGCTCCCAGGCGAAGAACGCCCACCCGACGAGCACGCCCACGAGCACGATGGGGATGACCGGCGAGAAGCCCAGCACCTCGAACGGCGGGTCGATGGGGTGGATGATCCCCCAGGTGCTCGACGACACCAGGGCGAGCACGATGAGGATCATCGAGGCGGCCGAGAGGATGACCCCGGTCACGTCGAAGCGGCCCGCGATCGTCTTGCGCCCGCCGTCCCGGATGAACGGGGTGAGGGGCAGGATGACCGCCGCGATGATGATGGTCTCGGCGCCGAACACCCAGCGCCAGGAGAACTCGCTGGTCACCCAGCCGCCGATAAGCGGGCCCGCGGCCGCCGCGGCGCCGGCGATGCCGCCGATGATGCCGAAGGCGATCGCCCGGTCGCGCCCCTCGTAGTTGACGGCTGCGAGCGCCGCGATGGCGGGGATCACCAGCACGGCGCCGAGGCCCTCGATCACCGACCAGCCGATGAACAGCACCGCGAAGTCGGGGGCGAGCGCGGTGGTGAGGGATCCGATGCCGTAGACCACGCTGCCGATCACGAACGTGCGCCGCCTGCCCAGGCGGTCGCCGATGCCCGCGCCGGCCAGCATGAAGCCGGCCATCGTGAGGGTGAAGGTGGCGATGGCGAGCTGCATGTTGCTCACCGTCGTGCCGAGGTCGTTCACCACCGTGGTGATCGAGACGTTCATCACGGTGGCGTCGATGACCATGACGAACTGGGCCAGGCCCAGCACGATGACGGGAAGCCACTTGCGCACGGCACGAGGCTACGGGATGCCGACCCCGCCGCCGCCCGCCAGGCCGGGGGGTAGGGGTAGCCCTACGGCCTAGGAGCGCGCGGGGGCGGTGCGACCGCGCAGGCGGCGGTCGCGCGCCCGCATGAGCGCCGGCCGGGCGGCCACGGCGGTCACGGTTAGCGCCGCGCCCACCAGCAGGTACGCGCCGCGCGAGCCGATCCAGTCGGCGGCCAGGCCGCCGAGGGCGGCCCCGGCTGCGAGGCCGGCCATCACGAGCGTGCGACCGGCGACGCCCGCGAGGGCCTGCATCGAGCGCGGCACCCGGCGCGCGCGGGCGCCCATGAGCGTGGCGGCGCACACGGCGTTGGCCAGCATGAGCGGTGCGTAGGCGAGCGCCGTGCCCATCACGCCGGGGATCACCGCCATCGCGAGAGCGGGCACCACGTAGGCGGCGCAGGCCAGCACGATGATGGTCTCGTCGGCGTGGCGCCGGTCGAGGCGGGTGATGATGGGAGTGGCGAGCATCATGCAGGCCACGCCCGCGGCCAGCACCGCGGCCAGCGCCGTGCCGGACACGCCGAGGTCGTTGCGCAGGTGCGGCACTGCCAGGCTGATGGCGGCGCCCGAGGCGAGGCTCCAGGCCACGCCCGTGATGGTGAGCACCCGCAGGTCGCGCGAGAGGAAGAGCAGGGCCAGCCCGCGGCGCACCGAGGGCTTCGGGCCGTCCGGCGCGCGCTCATCGAGGCGCGCCGATGCTGCCACCGCGGCCACGGCGGCCAGCACGAGCGATCCGGCCACGAGCGACATGGCGATGCCGGCGCCCAGCACGAGCGCGAGGCCTGCCACTGCCGGTCCGCCGAAGTAGCCCAGGTTGAAGGCCTGCGCGAGCGCGGCCTGGGCGCGCATCATCTCGTCGCGCGAGGCGACCGTGGCGACGGCGCCGAACATGCCGGCATCCACGAACACCCGCACCGATCCGATGGCGAATGCCGCGAGGTAGAGCAGCGGGATCGACAGGTCGCCCGCGGCCATGAGCAGCGCGATGCCCACGGCGAGCGCCCCGCCGAGGGCGAGGGCGGTCCCGAGCAGGGGCCTGCGCGCCATCCGGTCACCGGCCAGGCCCGCGGGCGCAGCGAGCAGGAGGAACGGCACGAAGGTCATCGCGAAGCCGATCGCGGCCTGCGACGCCGAGCCGCCCTGCTCGAGGATGAGCCACGGGATGATGACCGTGAGCATTCCCTGCGCGAGCGCGTGGGCTGCCTGCGTGACCAGGATCGCGCGGCCATCGCGTGACCGCAGCAGAGGATTCCTGGCATTCGCTTGCATCTGCCACGACCGTAGGTGGTCGCGGCGCCCGCGTCAATTTGCGCGAGGAGTCACAAGCGCTTGTGATGGTTTGATGGTCAGACGGGGGAGAGCGACGTTATAAGCCCTGCATATCAATCAATTACTACTTCGTGCAGGGAAGCACAAAGTGTCACAAATCGTGTTACAAGCAAAGGTGAAAAGGTTGTGAGGATCGCCGCGGATCAGTCACGCGGGGGGTCACTGCGCACCTTCGCGCCGCCGCCCACGACATCCGAGAGCGCCGCGCCGGCGGCCTCCGCGGGGGTGGACCCCGGTGCCGCGGAGTCGCTGGCGATCACCACCCGGCAGGGGGCGTGGCGCAGCACGTAGTCCACGGTGCGGCCGAAGAGCCGCTCGCCCAGCCGGCGCTTTCGCGCGACGCCCATCATGATCACCTCGGCGTTGGTGCGGCGGGCCTCCTCCACGATCGCCCGTCCGGCCTGGCGACCATTCACCACGGTGGTGTCCACGGTGGCTCCGTATTCCTCCGCGATCTGCCGCGCGTGCGCGAGCAGCTGCTCGGCGCCGCGCTGCTCGCGCGGCATCTCGGCATCGAGCGGCAGCTCCACCGGCACCTCCACCACGGTGATCGCGTGGATCGTCACGCCGCGGTCGGCGGCCAGCTTGCCCGCCGTGGCCATCATCTCCTCTGACGACTCGGTGGCGACGATGGGCACGAGGATGTTCGTGTACGCCACGTCCACCTCGAGCGCGAGCTCCTGGCGCGCCATGGTGGTGGTCTGCGTCCATGGCACGCCGATGCGCCACCGGTAGGCGATGTACATCAGGAACCCGAAGGCCATCCATGCGATGCCCACCCAGCGCGCGTCGGGCCGCAGGATGAGCACGGCGATGAGCGCGCCGCCGGTGCCGAGCACGCCGAAGACCGCGAAGAGCGGGATGCTGCGCCCGCGGAACGACACGTTGGGCCGCCCCCGGTAGGGCCGCCGCATCTCGGGCCGCTTCCAGCGCATCCAGATGATGGCGAGGTGGGCGATGCTGAACGACAGCATCGCGCCGAAGGCGTAGAGGTTCGAGAGGAAGTCGGCCTGGCCCGGGATCATCACCAAGGCGGCGATCGCGCAGAAGATGACGATGGCCACGGCGGGCGTGTTGAACCGCGGATGCAATCGCCGGATCGCCGAGGGCAACTGGCGGTGGTACCCCATGGCATACGTGAGGCGCGATACCCCGATGACGCCGGCATTGGTGGCGATGATCAGGATCGTCGCGGCGAGGATGCCCACGAAGCCCTCGACCAGCGCCTGCCAGATGCCCGTGAGGCCGAACTGGCTCACGATGCCCAGGATCGGGTCGCCGGCGTAGGTGGTGCCGAGCTCCGTCGCGTAGCTGCCGTCCGGCTGCTGGGTGACGGGCAGGGCCGACAGCGCGACGATGGGGATGAGCGCGTACATGACCAGCACCGTCACCACCGTGGCCCGGATGGAGGCGGGGATGGTGCGCTCGGGCACCTGGGCCTCCTCGGCCATGTTCGAGATGGTCTCGATGCCCGTGTAGGCGATCATCGCGAGGGTCACGCCGATGATCACGTTGGTCCACGTGGGCGCGACGCCCCACACGATGTTGTCCCACACCTGCGTGGGCGAGAACACCACGAAGAGGCCCACGATCACCAGCAGCACCTGCGTGCCGAGGTCGAGCAGCGCGAGGCCGATGTTGAGCTTCGCGGCCTCCTTGATGCCGACGATGTTGAGCACGGCGATGAGTGCCACCACGCCGATGCCCACGATCACATCCCACGGGTTGGTGCGCAGCGGCTCCCAGAACACGCCGAGGTAGTGGGGCACGAAGAACGCCGAGATGGCGATCGTGATGATGTAGTTGAGCATCTGGCCCCAGGCCGCCCCGAAGGCCGCGCCCTCGTTGAACGCCTGGCGCGCGAACGACGACGAGCCCCCGGCCTCGGGGAACATCGCGGTGCCCTCGGTGTACGTGACGGCCGTGGCCGCGAAGATGAGCCCCGCGAAGAGGAACACCAGGGGGGTGAGGCCCAGGGCGTACGCGGCCACGAGGCCCAGGGCGTAGTAGATGGATGAGCCGACGTTGCCGTATGCCGTGGCCCACAGCCCGGGAACCCCGACGACGCGCTCCATCCGCTCGCGCCTGCGGCGCCGGATGGCCACTTTCTACCTCTGCCTCATTCGGCGCGGCATCGTACTCCCGTGCGGGTA
>CAIYRJ010000065.1 GCA_903928615.1 uncultured Actinomycetes bacterium
CCGTCGGGGCTGGTCATCACCCGGTTGCCGCTGCCGGTCGACGACACGGCGACGAATTTCTCCTGGCCTGCCGGGCCGCCCCACGTCACCCCCCACCAGGCGTTGTCGGAGGGAGTGCTTCGCAGGGTCCAGGTGATGCCGTCCGGGCTGGTCATCACCCTGTTGCCGGATCCTGCCGCCCCGCCGTCGCCGGCGACGGCGACGAACTTCTCCTGGCCTGCCGGGCCGCCCCACGCGACCGAGAGCCAGTTGTTGTTTGAGGCCGATGCTCGGGCGGTCCAGGTGACTCCGTCGGGGCTGGTCATCACCCGGTCGCCGCCTCCCGAGATCGCCACGGCCACGAATTTCTCCTGGCCTGCCGGGCCGCCCCAGGTGATCCCGAGCCAGTCGTTGGCGGCGGCAGGGGTCCGGGACGTCCAGTTCACCCCCGGGGGCGTCGGAGCCCCGATCGCAGAGCACCGCTGCCACTGGTAGGCGAAGGTGGGGGTTGGGACGCCGGACCAGGTGCCGGGGTTGGCCGTGAGCGTCCCGCCGACCGCGGGGGTTCCGGAGATGCTCGGAGCAGCGGTGTTGGACGGTGCCGAGCCCACCGCGGCGCCGGTAAAGGCCATGAGGGAGAGGGGGGCCAGCGAGGTGGCGAGCCACCATCTCAACCGTCTTGGTCGAGTTCCGATGCCTGTCTCCGGTGAGCTCGATCTACGGGGCGCCCTCGAAACCGCGAAAAACTGTACAGAACGGCACGCGAAACATCACCGCCGATCCCCGCATGCGGCGCGGGGATCGGCGGTGACATCAGCGGAGGGGGAGGGATTTGAACCCCCGGGCCGGGGTTACCGGCCAGTGGTTTTCAAGACCACCGCATTCGACCGCTCTGCCACCCCTCCGCGGCGCACCATACCGGCGCGCGCGAATCACTACGATGCCGCGCGGAGAGGTGCCTGAGTGGTCGAAAGGGGCCGCCTGCTAAGCGGTTAACCGGGGTCAACCCGGTTCGAGGGTTCAAATCCCTTCCTCTCCGTCCTCACGGCGCGCGGCCTCCCCGGGGCCGCGCGCCGTGGCGTGGAGGCAGACCGTCATCCCGCGTTGGAGCGCCGCCCAGCCCATGGGCTACCATTCACCGCGCCAGTGAACGGCACCGAACCCGCACATAGTCCGGCCTCCTCCGCCGACGCCCCCGTGGCGGACGACGAGCCCCCGTCTTTCAGTAGGCGCGCCCGATGAGCACCGGGCTGCAGATCGTGCTCCTCATCGTGCTGGTGGCCTGGACCGCCTTCTTCGTGGCGGCCGAGTACGCCTTCGTGGCCGCGCGCCCCACGCGCATGCGCGAACTCGCGGAGCAGGGCAGCAAGCGCGCCGCGCGGGTGGTGTCCATCCAGGAGAACCCCACCCGCTTCATCTCATCCATCCAGGTGGCGATCACCTTCGCGGGCCTCGCCATCGGTGCCGTGGGCGAGCCGGCGGTGCGCAGCCTCGTGGGCGATGCGCTGGAACCGCTCGGGGGCGCGCTGAGCACCGGCCTCATCACCGTTCTGAGCGTGATCATCGGCTTCGCCATCATCATCGCCATCACGGTGGTGCTCGGCGAGATCGTGCCCAAGGCCCTCACGCTGGCCCGCACCGAGGGCGTGGCCCTCGTGGTGGTGGGCCCCGTGCGAGTGTTCACCGCGATCGTCTATCCGTTCGTGTGGCTGCTGGAGCGCCTCTCCGCGGTGACGTTGCGCCTGTTCGGCCTGCGCGGCGACATCCACCTCGGGCGCGGCCACACCGAGGAGGAGCTCCGGATGATCCTCGCGGCCTCCTACGAGGAGGGCGTCCTCGAGGCCGAGGAGTCCGAGATGCTCGACCGCGTGTTCGACTTCGCCGACACCGAGGTGCGCCAGGTGATGGTGCCGCGCCCCGACGTGGTCCTGATCCCCATCACGTCAACCGTGGCGGAGGCGGCCGCCCTCGTGGACGAGCACCCCTATACGCGCTATCCGGTGTACGGCGACGACCACGACGACATCCGCGGGGTCATCCACATCCGGCAGCTGTTCGAGGCCGCCACCGGCGGTGACCTCGACATGTGGATCCAGGACCTCGTGCGCGACGTCCAGCGGGTGCCGGAGACCAAGAACCTCGACGACCTGCTGCGCGACTTCCAGCGCACGAAGAGCCATCTGGCGGTGGTGGTTGATGAGTACGGCTCCCTGGCCGGCGTGGTGACCCTCGAGGACCTCATCGAGGAGGTCATGGGGGAGATCGAGGACGAGTTCGACGTGCCTGAGCGCGACATTGTGCGCACCGGCGGCGGGCAGGCCCTCGTGGCCGGCTCGGTGGCCCTCGACGATTTCAACGAGGCCTTCGGCACCGACATCGATGATGAGGACTTCAACACCGTGGGTGGCGCGGTGTTCCACGCGATGGGACGCGTGCCCGAGGTGGGGGACACCGTGGCCACGCACGGACTCGACTTCACGGTGCTCGAGATGGACGGATCGCGCATCGTGCGGGTGCGCGTCGACCCTTCCGCCAGCCCCCGCTCTGATACGGTGCCCGCCGCATCGCGCGAGTGATGCGCACGCGCCAGTAGCTCAGTCGGATAGAGCGTCGGTCTACGAAACCGAAGGTCACAGGTTCGAATCCTGTCTGGCGCGCTTCCCCCGCGAAGATGCGGCGCCGTACACCCGCCCCCGATGTCACCGGCGCGCAGGCGGGGAATAATCCGGGCGTGAA
>CAIYRJ010000066.1 GCA_903928615.1 uncultured Actinomycetes bacterium
GCGCGCGCGGAGTGCGGTCGCCCCGTGTACCACTCCACCGAGCTCCCGGAGCAGGTGCAGAAGGCGCTGAACCCGCTCAAGGCCTCCAAGAAGTCCTCGAAGGGCGGCGGCTGAGCCGACGCCGTGCCCCGCGGGGCAACGCATCATTCGAGGGGCGCCACGCGGCGCCCCTCGTGCTTTCCGCGCCCGGGGGCTAGGCGGCCGTCATCTCCTCTGCGCGCTCGACCATGCGCTCCATCTCGCGGAAACCGGGGTCCCAGCACGAGGGGTCGGCGAGATCGACGCCCAGGGGGCGCAGCAACTCGGCCGGCTCGGCGGATCCGCCCGCGGCGAGGAACTCCAGGTAGCGCGGCACGAAGTCGTCGCCGTCCTCGCGGTAGCGCGCGTAGAGCGCCAGCGTGACGAGGTGCGCGAACACGTAGGCGTAGGTGTAGAAGCGCGTGGAGATGAAGTGCGGGATGTACGACCACCCGAGGCCGTAACCATCCGGCAGCTCCACCGCGTCGCCGTAGTAGGCGGCGTTGCGTGCCACCCAGATCTCCGAGAGGCGGTCATCGGTGAGCGTGGTCCCCTCGCCGCGCATGCGGTAGGCGTCCTGCTCATAGCGCGCCAGCACGGTCTGGCGGAAGACGGTCGCGAACGATCCCTCTACGCGCTCGCACACCAGCGCGGTGCGCGTGGCCTCGTCCTTCTCCGTCGCCATGAGGTGGTCGAAGGTGATGATCTCGGCGAACGTGGAGGGCACCTCCGCCAGCGCGAGGCCCGTGTGGTACGAGAGCGCGGTCTGGCGCTCCGACGACAGGGTGAAGTGCATGCCGTGCCCGAGCTCGTGCGCCAGGGTCATCACGTCGTCCATGCGATCCGTGTAGTTCATGAGCATGAACGGGCGGGCGTCCTGGGCCACGGATGCGCAGAAGGCGCCGCCGCGCTTGCCGCTGCGGGGCTCGGCGTCGATGCGCTCCTCCTCGAAGAAGCCGTCGGCGATGTCGCCGATGCGAGGCGAGAATGCGCGGAATGACTGGCCGATGATCCCGCGTGCCTCCGGGAACAGCACCTGTCGCGCTTCGCCCAGGGGCGCGTACTGGTCGGCGAGGTGCAGGGTGTCCAGCCCGAGCAGGCGCGCCTTCACGCGGAACCAGCGCTGCGCGAGCCCGTAGTGCAGCTCCACCGACGACATCATCGACTCGATCGCCGGGCCCGGAACCTCGTTGCGCAGGTGGGTGGGGTCCATGGGGTCGTCGTAGTCGCGCAGGCGGTCCATCGCCAGGCGGTCGCCGACGAGGGTGTCGTAGCAGTGCGCCAGGGTGGGCGCGTGCGGGCCGAGGGCCTCGTAGAGGGTGTCGAGGGCGCGGAAGCGGGTGTCGCGGTCGGGGTTGCGCACGCAGGCCAGGAGCCGGTCGATCGTGTGCGGCTCCATGCCGTCGCCGGAGTCGAACTCGGCCTCGAGCGTGGAGGTGATGCGCCCGAACAGCGTCTGCCAGGCGCTCGCAGCGGCGGGGCTGCGCTCGGCCAGCATGCGCTCCTCGGGCTCGGTGAGCGTGTGGCGCTTGAAGCGCCGGGCCGACAGCAGGTGATGGCGATCTGCGGCCACCTCGGGGGCATTCGCGAGCCGTTCGGCGACGTCCTCGTCGAGGGCCAGCCACTCGAGTTCGAAGAACCGCAGGGCGTTTGAGGCCTCCACCATCGACCGCTCCATGAGGGAGTTCAGGTCCTGGTTCTCGGCGTCGGTCACGTCCACCGACTCGCGCAGCGAGGCGTAGGAGTAGAGGCGCCCGATCTCATTCTCGATGCGAGCCATTTCGGCGAGCGCCTCGGCCAGGGCGGGGCCGTCGATGGTGGCCAGCGCGCCGCGGTAGCGGGCCTCGAACGCACGGCAGTCATCGAGCGCCTTCGAGAGGCGATCGCGGCAGTCATCAGCGGATGCGCAGAGGGGGGAGAGGTCCCAGCGGACGCCCTCGGCGCGTGGTGCGGAATCGGTCGTCGTCATGGCGCTGACGTTAGCCCAGCGCCGCCGCGAGCAGGCGGTCGACCGTCTCCTCCGGAAGGGGCGGATCGCCGGTGGCGCCCGGGTGGTGCGGGCTCGAGGGGCGGTGGTAGTCGGACCCTCCGGATGCGATGAGCCCGTACTTGCGCGCCAGCGCCCCGTAGGTGGCGTACTGGTCGGGCGAGTACTCGGGTCGATGCACCTCGATTCCGGCGAGGCCCGCCCGGGCGAGGCGACCCACGAAGGGGTCGAGGTGCGCGTCATCGAGCCTGAGCGTGTAGGGGTGCGCCAGCACCGGCGCCCCACCGGACTCGCGGACCAGAGTGATGCCCTCCTCCACGTCGAGCCCGTCGGATCCCACGTAGGCGGGCCTGCCGTCGCCGAGGTAGAGGTCGAAGGCCTCCTTGCGCTCGGTCACGTGGCCAGCGCGCATCAGCGCCTCGGCGATGTGCGGGCGCCCGAGCGGAGCCCCGGCGGCGCCATCGAGCACGTCCTGCCAATCGAGCGGCACGCCCATCTCGTTGAGCCGGTCCACCATCTCGTGGGCCCGCTCGATGCGCTTGTCACCGAAGCCCGCGATGAGGCCCGACAGGGGCTCCGGGGCCTCGTCGGGGAAGTACCCGAGCAGGTGCATGCTGCCGTGGGGCACCTTGATCGACAGCTCGATGCCGGGGATCACGGTGACCCCGATGGCGCGTCCCGCGGCCTTCGCTTCGGCCACCCCCGCCATGGTGTCGTGGTCGGTGATCGCCAGCACGTCCACGCCGCGCTCCGCCGCGTACTCCACGAGATCGACCGGATCGTGGGACCCATCGGACCGGTTGGTGTGCATGTGGAGGTCGTGCGCCATTGGCGTTCGACGGTACCATCGCCCCCGCAATGGGACGCATTCGACGGGACATCGGCGGCAACGCCCGCGCGGTCTATTCGAGCGAGTCGGGGCGCATCGACGCGGACGCGGCGGCGCAGGGCGCGGGCGGGCAGAGCGCGCCCTCCCCGGGCAGCCCCGACGGCATCGTTCGCGTGTCGCGCACGAAGGCCGGCCGCAAAGGGAAGACGGTCACGCTCGTGACGGGCCTTCCGCCCGCCGATCTCACATCGACCGCCAGCGAGCTAAAGCGCCTGTGCGGATCGGGCGGGGCGGTGAAGGACGGCGTGGTGGAGGTGCAGGGCGACCACCGCGACAAGGTGGCGGCCCACCTGGGCACGCGGTTCCGGGTCAAGATCGCGGGCGGGTAGCCCGCCGGTCGCTAGCCGCGCTCCACGGCCAGCCGCCGGCCCGTGGCTTTCTTGAACACCTCGGCCTCCTGTCGGGCCGACCACATGGCCACGTCCACGTCGCCGTGCGCCTTGAGCCAGAGGGTCACCTGATCTCCCGAGATCGCGCAGTCGATGCCCGTGATCGCCCGAGCGCGTCCCACCTCGAGCTGCTCGGCGATGCGCAGGAAGGCCGCAAGCCGGAGGATGCGCTCCTCGTCCCGGCTCTTCAGCAGGGCGCCGAGCGCACCCGGTGACTGGAGCGACTTGCGGTGGCCACGCACCAACTGGGCGATGATCACCAGCTCGCGGTGGCGGAACCCCGGGAGCCCCGCGTTCAGCACCAGGTAGTGCCCGTGCTTGTGGTGGTCGTTGTAGTCCACGAGCGTGCCGACGTCGTGCAGCATCCCGCCGGCCCAGAGCCACTCGCGCTCGCGCGGGTCGCCGTCATGCACTCCCAGGCGCGCGAGCCCATCGAAGATCTCGAGCGCCAGGCGGGCCACCTGCTCGCAGTGGGGGCGGTCGTAGCCGTACACCTCCGCGAGGTCGCGCACGCTCGTGGCACGCACGTCGTCCACGAGCGGGGGATCGGCGGGGGCCAGGTAGTCCTCCCAGAACACGCCCCATCGCAGCCCCTCCGCACATACCTCCACGCGGTCCACCTCGGCCGCCTGCATGAGGGCATCCATCACCACGGCGCCCGCCAGCATGATGTCGGCGCGATCGGCCTTCAGGCCGGGAATGCGCTTGCGCTCGCGGCGCGGAAGGGCGGTCATCTGATCGATCAGCTCGCGAAGGGCATCTCGGCCCAGGAGGAAGCCGTGCACCTCGCCAAGTGGGTACGCCTCGGCCTTCTGCGCCATCGCGGCGAGCGTGCGCACGGCGCCGCCCATCGCCACGAGGCGATTCGCCCCCGCGATCCACGGCTCGAGGTGGAATACGTCGAGCGCGTGGCGCTTGAGGGCCCGGACGTCCTCCTTCGTCTGCACGTCGCCCGACATGAACGCGTCGGTCATGCGCACCGCGCCAAGGGGGTGGCTCACCGATCGGGTGAGCAGGCGATCCTCCACGAGGCCCACCTGGATGCTGCCGCCGCCGAGCTCCGCCACCAGCCCATCGGTGAGGGTGGTGCCGTTGACCGCCCCGATGTACCCGTAGCGCGCTTCCTCCTGTCCGGAGACCACCCGGGCTGGGAGCCCCGCGTCGATGATGGCCTGCAGAACCTCATCGCCGTTGGGGGCATCGCGGATGGCGCTCGTGGCCACGGCGCGCACCTCGTCGATCTCGGACCCCCCGCAGAAGCCGGCGAACAGCCGCGCCACCCGCGCCGCGCGCTCCACGGCGTCCGGCGCGATGGGATCCCCCGGCGGGGTGCCCTCGGTGAGGCGCACCACCTCGCGCACCTCATCCACGAGGCGGAAGGGGCCGCCGGGGCGGTACTCGAACACCACGAGCCGGAAGGTGTTCGACCCAAGATCGACCACGGCGAGGCGACGCGTGCCGGCCGTGGCGCCGTTGGCGCGCGCTACCCTAGAGCCCATGTCGACCGGCCCTCTCGAACCCCCGACCGTTGGAGAATCGAGCGAGGCGCTGGCACCCATCGCGCCGCGTCACCTCGCATGGCCGGAGCACTTCGACACGGGAGACGACGTCGAGGACGCCTGGGAGAGGGCGCTCGCCACGTTGCCCGCCGACGACCGGGCCATGCTGCTGCGCGCGGACGCGTTCGAGCGCGAGCGGCACGTGGGCCAGACCCGCCGCGGCAGCGAGACGCCCTACTGGCTCCACCCGGTGCGGGTGGCCATGGGCCTCATGCGCTGGGGAGTGACCGATCGCGACGTGCTCGCCGCCGCGCTGCTGCATGACGTGGTGGAGGACACCATCACCACGCCCGAGGAGATCCGCGGCGCATTCGGTGCCCGCACCGAGGATCTCGTGGTGTGGCTCACGGCACCCGACGCGCGGGTGGCGGGGGATGCCGTGCGCGACTACTACCGTCGGCTTCTGGAGCAGGGGCCGCCTGATGCGCACCTCCTCAAGATCGCAGATCGTTCGGACAACCTCCGCAGCATCCAGGCACTCGTGATGCGCACGGGCAACCGGCACCGGCGCTGGGCGGGCACCTACCTGCACCGCACGCAGTGGCAGGTGCTCCCGCTCGCGGCCGAGGCCCCGTCGCCGGCCCGCGTGGCGCTCGTCACGGCGATGGCCGATCTGGCCCCGCTGGTGGAGCCGCGCGGCTTCACCGAGCCCTAACAGCACCTCCACACGGCCGTCGCAGGGCCGGGAGTTGGATTCCCCGCAGATGAGGTGGGTTCCAACACCAGTACAGGAGGAGATCATGGGCACCGTCATCGACATGCGGAGCAGGGAGGTGGTCGACATGGATCGTGTCGCCGCCCTCCTCGACCGGCTGGAGTGGAGGCTCGACGAGCCGTGCTCCGTGCCGGGTTGCTCCCACGATGGGGAGTGCTGCGGGTCGGCGGGGGAGCACGAGCTCCCCAGCGCGGCCTAGGCCTCCTGAGGGTCCGGGGGGCGTCGCGCGCCGGGACAGGGCTCCGTCCCAGGCGCAGGCGCCCCCCGAGGCATTTCCGGACCCGGTTGCTAGTGGCCGGGTAGCTGGATCTCGGCCAGGTACGGCGGGCCGGCAAGCGGCGCGAGGCCGAGGCGGCCCGCCGCGAGATCGATGAGGGCGTCGCCCGCGACCTGACGTCGCCAGCCACGCCCCAGCGGGAGCCCCTCGAGTTGCGCGTCCATCAGCACCGCGGCGAGGAAGCCGTCGACGTCGTCGCGCGTGGCCACGAGGGTGGGCGCCAGCTCCACTGCCGCCGACCGGGCCGTGAGCAGGATCTGCGCGAGCGGGGTGAGCGTGTCGAGGCGCGCCTGCACCTTGGCGGGCGGCGGCGGTCCGAGTGCGATCGGCGGGTCACCCGCGGCCTCGTCCATGGCGGCGATGAGCCCCTGGGCCTCGCGCTCGCGCATGGCGGATGGCACACCACGCTCGTCGAGCAGCGCGCCGGGGCTCTTCGGCCGCCGCCGGGCGATCTCGAGGAGCGTGCGATCGGGCAGCAGCCAGCCCACGGGGCGGTCGCGGCGGCGGGCCTCTGTCTCGCGCCACGCCGCGGCCCGGCGCAGCACCGCGCGCTCGGCCGGCTGCAGGCGGCCCTGGCCCTTCACCTTGCGCCAGGCCTCGAACGGGTCGGGCGCCACCCGCGCGCCCGGTCCGTAGCGGCGCTCGTGCTCCTCGAGCACCCACTCGGTGCGTCCCAGCTCGGCGGCGCGGCGCATGAGCTCGTCCACCATGGGGAAGAGGTGGGCGACATCGGTGGCGGCGTACTCGAGCTGCGCCTTCGTCAGCGGGCGCCGCGACCAGTCGGAGTAGCCCTCTGTCTTGGGCACGCGCACGTCGAGCACGCGCTGCAGCAGCGCCCCGAGGCTCTGCCCGGCGCCAAGGCCCACGAACCCCGCCACCAGTTGGGTGTCGAGCAGGTTGGACGGGCGCACGTCGAAGCCGAGGGCGAAGAGCGTGAGGTCGGCGCTCGGCGCGTGCATCACCACTTCCACATCCGGGTCGGCCAGCAGGGCGGCGACGTCGTCGAGCGCGCCGCCCTCGATCGGGTCGATCAGCGCGATCTCGTCCGGGGTGGCCACCTGCGCGAGGCAGGGGATGGGCGCGTACGTGCGCTCCCAGAGGAACTCCACGTCGAGGGCCATGCGCCCGTGGGCGCGGACGCGCTCCGCGAGGCCGGAGACCTCGTCGGGCGCGACGAGGATGTTCGTCCGATCGCTCACAGCACCTAACATTAGGCGTAGTGCAGGTAACGGGGCTGACCAAGTCGTTTGGCCCGCGCACGCTCTTCGCCAACGTCTCGTTCAGGATCGGTCCCGGTGACCGCCTGGCCGTGGCGGGGCGGAACGGCGCGGGCAAGACCACGCTGCTGAGGATCCTCGCGGGGCTCGAGGACGCCGACTCCGGGTCGGTGTCCATCCCGCGCGGCGAGCGCGTGGCCCTGCACGACCAGCGCCCGGACGCCCAGGCGGCCGGGACGGTGCGCGAATACGTGGAGCAGGGGCTGTCCCATGCTCGGGACGCCGAGGAGCGCATGGCGGCCCTCGAGGCCCGCATGGCTGACGGCGATCACGGCGCCGCGACCATGGCCGAATACGACCGCGCGCAGTCCGATCTCGAGGCGGCTGGTGGCTACCACTGGCGCGCGTGGGTGGAGCGCGTCACGCGGGGCCTCGGGTTGCGCGACGACCACCTTGACCGCCCGCTTGCCAGCCTGTCCGGAGGCGAGCTCACGCGCGCGTCGCTGGCGCGAGCGCTTGCGGGACGCCCGCAGGTGCTGCTGCTCGACGAGCCCACCAACCACCTCGACCTCGAGGCCATGGAGTGGCTCGAGGGCATCGTGAAGGACATCGGCGCCGCGGTGGTGATCGTGTCGCACGATCGCTGGTTCCTGGAGTCGACCGCCACATCGGTGCTGGAGATCGCGAACGGGCGCGCGAAGCACTGGCCCATGGGCTACTCCGCATTCCGCCGCGCGCGGGCCGAGGAGGATGCCCAGCAGGCCGTGATGGCCGAGCGGCGGCGCGAGGAGATGGAGCGCCTCGAAAGGTTCGTCACGCGCTGGCGCGCGGGGACGAAGGCGAAGCAGGCGAAGTCGCGCGCCCGCAAGCTGGAGCGCCTCGAGCCCATCGCCGCGCCCAGCCGCGACAAGTCGCTGTCGTTCGGGTTCCCCAAGACCGAGCGCCCGGGGCGCGTTGTGCTCGAGGCCGATGGCCTTGGCGTGGAGGTGGCGGGGCGCTCCCTCGTGGACGGCGCCGGCTTCACGATCGAGCGCGGCCAGCGCGTGGCCGTGGTGGGTCCCAACGGCGCCGGCAAGACCACCACCGTCGAGACCCTCCTCGGGCGCCGCGACGCCGCCGCCGGGCGCGTGAGCATGGGGCACAAGGTACTGCCCTCGTACTTCACCCAGCACGCCCGCGAGTACGACGGCCGCAAGAGCCTCGCCGAGACCGTGAAGACCGGGACGTCGCTCACCGAGACCGAGGCCCGCACGCTGCTGGGCAGGTTCCTCTTCAGCGGCGAGATGGCGGACCGGCTGGTGGAGGACCTCTCTGGCGGCGAGCGCCGCCGCCTCGGGCTGGTGGAACTGGTGGCGGAGGGCGGGAACCTTCTCGTGCTCGACGAGCCCACGAACCACCTCGACGTCGAGAGCCGCGAGGCGCTCGAGGACGCCCTGCTCGCCTACGACGGCACGGTGATCCTCGTGTCGCA
>CAIYRJ010000067.1 GCA_903928615.1 uncultured Actinomycetes bacterium
AAGATGCTGGCCCTGCGCGGCCTGCGCAACCCTTCGGGCGGCTGGTTCGAGCTCGAGATGCCCGATGGCTCGGTGCACCGCATGGGATCGCCGGCGAACGGTCCGCGCTTCGCGAGGGTGAAGGTGACCGGCAAGGACTTCTTCCGCAGGATCGCCCGCCGTGGCCGCGTGGGCTTCGGCGAGGCCTACCAGGCCGGCGACTGGGTGACCGACGACCTGCCGGCGTTCCTCGAGATGCTCGCGCTCACCGCTGAGGACGTCCGCCGCCGTCCGCCGGCGTCGCTGGTGCCCGCGGCCATCGCGAAGCGCCCGCGGCTTCCCAACCCCGCCGACCTGGTGCGCGCGCGACGCGACGTGCGGTACCACTACGACCTCGGCAACGACCTCTACGAGGCCTTCCTCGATCCGTCGATGACCTACTCGTGCGCGTACTTCGAGCACGAGGGGCAGTCACTCGAGGATGCCCAGCAGGCGAAGTACCGCCGCCTGTGCGAGAAGCTGCGCATCGGACCGGAGCACCACGTGCTCGAGGTGGGCTGCGGGTGGGGCGGGTTCGCCATGCACGCGGCGCGCGAGCGCGGGTGTCGCGTGACCGGCATCACGCTGTCCACCGAGCAGGCGGCCGAGGCGCGCCGCCGGGTGGAGGATGCCGGGCTGTCGGACCGGATCGACATCGTCATCTGCGACTACCGCCAGATGCAGGGCGCCTACGACCGCATCGTGTCGATCGAGATGATCGAGGCGGTGGGGTACGACGGACTCCCCACCTACTTCGCGAACCTCGACCGGCTGCTGGCGCCCGGCGGGGTCATCGGCATCCAGGCCATCACGGTGCCCGACCAGCGCCTGGAGCGCTACCGCCGCGGCACCGACTGGATCCGCGAGTACATCTTCCCGGGCGCGTTCTGCCCCCCGCTGGCATCGATGGTGGAGGCCATGCGCACCTCATCGGAGCTTCAGGTGGAGGGCATCGAGAACATCGGCATCCACTACGCCGACACCCTGCGCCTGTGGCGCGAGCGGTTCATGGCCAACGCCGATCGCGTGCGCGAGCTGGGCTTCACGGACGAGTTCATCCGCACGTGGGAGTTCTACCTGGGGTTCTGCGAGGCGGGCTTCCGCACGCGGGCCCTCGGCGACCTGCAGATGGTGATCAGCCGCCCCTACAACGAGGCCCTGCCCACCACGCCGGAGCCCCGGCTCAGCCTCTAGGAGCCGGGCGGCGGGCCGGCACCGCCCGGTGCGTTTCCCTCGCGCGCGATCTCGCGCTCGAGGCGCTCGGCATTGATGCCGACGTTCACGCCCGAGCCGAACGCCACCGCGCCGGTGAGGATGCCGCCCAGCACGAGCCCGGCCAGCACCACGAAGCCGTCGGCGACGTCGTCGTAGCCGGATGCGATCGCCACGATCTCGGCCACGATGCCGATCGCGCTCACGGCGATGACGAGCCACCCCAGCCGGATGAGCAGGCGCTCTGCGCGCCGCGCGCGGGCGAGGCGCACCGCCCAGCGGGCGGCCGGGTCATCCCCGGGGCTCATCCCCCGGCGTCCGGATCCTCGCGGCCGTCGAAGTCGAGCGAGGCGGAGTTGATGCAGTAGCGCAGGCCCGTGGGACCCGGACCGTCGGGGAACACGTGGCCCAGGTGGGCATCGCACGCCGCGCAGCGCACCTCGATGCGCCGCATGCCGAAGGAGCGATCCTCCACCTCGGTGATGGCGTCGGGCCGGATGGGGGTGACGTAGCTCGGCCAGCCCGTGCCGGAATCGAACTTGTGGGAGGAGTCGAACAGCGGCGCCTCGCAGCAGATGCACCGGTAGATGCCATCGTCGTGATGGTCCCAGTACACGCCGGTGAACGCCGGCTCCGTGCCCGCCTCGCGCGTCACGTGGTACTGCATGTCCGTGAGCTTCTCCCGATACTTGTCGTCGTCAGGTCCTGTCGTGCGTCCCATGTTCTCCTCCGGTGGCCTCAGGGGCCGGTGGACCCGTGATGATAGGGGCAGTCGGCCCGCCATCCGGTGCTACCGTCGGGAGCCGTGAAGTCACGTTCCCGGTTCGCAATCGCGCTCACGCTCGCCGTCGCCCTCGGCGCCTGGCTCATCTGGACGAGCATCGGCGGCAGCCTCGAGACCTACACCAGCCCCGCCGGCCTGGTGAAGACCAGCGACGGCACGACCTACCGCCTCAATGGCAAGGTGGCGCCGGGGAGCCCCGCCGACGCCGCCGAGCGCGCGCAGACGGCCGAGGGCCTGCGGTTCGTGGTGCGCGACAAGGAGCGCCCGTCGGTGACCGTGCCCGTGGTGTACCGGGGCAGCGTGCCCGACGCCTTCAAGGACGACCGTGAGATCGTCGTGACCGGCCGCATGGAGAACGGCGTGTTCCAGGCCGACCGCGGCACGCTCATCACCCTCTGCCCCTCGAAGTTCATGCAGGAGCAGGCGGACAAGGGCAAGACGATGCCCGACGACATCCCCAAGGGGTCCTCGGGCACGTGACGCTCGTCGGTCGCGCAGCGCTCCTGCTGGCGTTCGCGGCCGCCCTCTATGCCGTGGGGGCAGCACTGTGGTCGCGGCGCAAGGGGCGCCGCGAGTTCCTCGCATCGGCCGAGCGCGGCGTGTGGGCCGTGTTCGCCACCACCACGACGGCCGTGGTGGTGATGTGGATCCTCCTGCTCTCCAACCGCTTCGACGTGGCGGATGTCGCCGGCTACTCCAACATCACGCTCGGATGGCGCTACAAGATCACGGCCCTCTGGGGCAGCCAGGCGGGGTCGCTGCTGCTCTGGATGTGGTTCCTGTCGATCGCCGCCGTGCTCGTGGTGCTCACCAACCGCAAGCGCAACCGCGAGCTGATGCCGGTGGTGGTGGCGGTGCTCATGGGCATCGCGGTGTTCTTCACCAGCGTGCTGTCGTTCATCACCAGCCCCTTCGCCACCATCTCGCCGGTGCCGGCGGATGGGCGCGGCCTCAACCCCCTGCTGCAGAACCCCTACATGGAGAGCCACCCGCCGCTCCTCTACATCGGGTACGTGGGGCTGTCGATCCCGTTCGCCTTCGCCATCGCCGCCCTCGTGACGCGCAGGCTCGACTCCACGTGGATCACGTCGATCCGCCGCTGGACGATCCTCTCGTGGATGTTCCTGACCATCGGGATCATCCTGGGATCGCGGTGGGCGTACGAGGAGCTCGGCTGGGGCGGCTACTGGGCCTGGGACCCCGTGGAGAACGCGGCGCTCATGCCCTGGCTCGTGGCCACCGCCTTCCTGCACTCGGTGATGGTGCAGGAACGCCGCGGAATGCTGCGCATCTGGAACATGGTGCTGGTGATCCTCACGTTCACCCTGGCGCTCTTCGGCACGTTCCTCACGCGCTCGGGGATCCTCTCGTCGGTCCATGCCTTCGGCGAGAGCACCCTTGGGCCGTACTTCCTCGCGCTCATCATCGTGGTGCTCGCCGGGTCGTTCGTGCTGCTCATCAGCCGCCTCTCCCTGCTGCGCAGCGAGAACTCGCTTGAGAGCTACATCAGTCGCGAGGCGATCTTCCTCTACAACAACCTGCTGCTCGTGGGGCTGGCATTCGCCGTGTTCTGGGGCACGATGTTCCCGGTGCTCACCGAGGCCGTGCAGGGGGAGAAGATCACCGTCGGCCAGGGCTTCTTCAACCAGGTGGCCGCACCCATCGGCCTCGCGTTGCTGTTCTTCACGGGGGTCGGGCCGCTCATCCCGTGGCGCAAGGCGTCGCCACGCGAATTGCGGCGCAGGTTCCTCTGGCCGCTCGTGGTGGCGGTCATCGCGGTGATCCCCGCCATCTACTTCGCGCAGGAGGGGGCCCACTGGTGGGCGGCCCTGGCCATCGTGCTGGGTGCCTTCACCGTCGCGTGCATCCTCGGCGAGTACTGGCGGGGCATCAAGGTGCGCCACCAGCTGGGCGGCATCTCATGGCCCGGCGCCGTGGGACAGCTGTTCAGCCGCAACCGCCGTCGCTACGGCGGCTACATCGTGCACCTCGGGGTGGTGTCCATCATCGTGGCCATCGCATGCCAGGGGGCGTTCTCCACCCAGGGCGACCTGGCGCTGCGCACGGGCCAGACCGGCGAGGTGGCCGGCTACCAGTTCACCAACGACGGCGGCACGCGCACCCGCGATGACCACAAGATGAGCGTGGGCGTGGCGCTCGGGGTGTCGGAGGGCGGCAACCGGTTCGCCACCCTCAACCCGGGAGTGGACGTCTTCACGGCCCAGATGCAGCGCTCGAGCGAGGTCGCCGTCGACACCTCGCCGTTCCGCGACGTGTACGTGGTGCTCGTGGGCCTCACGCCCGACGGGCTCGCGCGCATCAGCGTGTTCATCAACCCGATGATGATGTGGATCTGGATCGGCGGGCTCGTGATGGTGCTCGGATCGATCATCGCCGTGTGGCCGTCGCGCCGGCCGCGGGAGGCCGTGGTGCCCGCGGCGGCGGGGGCTGACGGCCGCGTGCCCGAGTAGCCTCGCCCGGCGATGGCCTACCTCATCATCGCGCTCATCAGCGTCCTGCTGGTCGCCCTGATCGCATGGCCGCTGCTCCGCGGCGCGCCGGGCGAGCAGCCCGTTGCCCAGGGGGACGACCTGCGCGCGGTGGAGGAGGAGCTGCAGAGGTCACTCGACGCGATCCGGGAGATCGAGATGGACCACCGCGCGGGCAACCTGTCGGATGAGGACTTCGCCGCCCTCGACCGCGAGGAGCGCGCCCGGGCCGTCGAGCTGATGCGGCGCCGTGACACGCTCACCGCGGGGAGCGCCGCATGAGGCGCCGCACGTCGCGCGGGCGCATCGTCGCGCTCGTGGCTGCCGTGGCGGTGGCCGTTCCGGTGCTCTCGGGCTGCAGCGCGCGGCTCTCGCAGTTCATCGACGTCGGTCCCGAGGGCGGCGGCACGCTCTCGCTCGAGCTCAGGCTCGACCCCGCGGCCCAGCAGGCCATCGACCTGCCCCGCCAGCTGCAGGAGGGCACCTTCGAGAAGTTCCTCGACGTGCGCAACGAGCGCTGGCGCGCACCGGGGGACGGCGGCCTGCCCTTTCAGCAGCGCACCGAGGCGAACGGCACGGTGGTGCTGCGGTCCGTGCGCACGTTGAAGGCCGGGACCTCGCAACTGGACGACCTCGAGAGCGCGCTCGGGGTGCTCCGGCCGCTGCAGCCGATCCTCGCGGCCACCGGCAGGTACTGGGCGGCGCCCAACCCGGGTGACGCCCCGGCGCCACGCGGCGACGGCGAGTCGCCGGCCACGGGCAACGCGCCGGGCGGTGCCGCGCAGGCCGGAATCACGGGGCTGCCTGCGCGCGTGCCGTTGCAGAACCTGCTCGTGGATGAGTTCACGCCGCAGGGCAAGGACCGCGGCCGCAGCGTGTACGCCACCTTCTCAATCGCCTCGCGTGGCGGGGTGGGCGACGTGCTCGACCCGCCGTGCAACGGCGGCAGCCGCAGGGTGGACTTCACGCGCGCGGACCGGGCGCTGCAGGGTGGGCTGCGCTTCGCCTACACCTGGGCGATGCCGTCGCGCATCTCGCTGTACTCCACCGGCGGCAGGCTCACCGGGGACCGCTACGTGGCGTCATGGGCGATGCCCTACGGCGAGTGCGATCGCATGGAGATCTCATCGGCGGGGTCCGAGGACGGACGGGTGGTGAACGGCATCATCCTCGGCGCGGCGGTGGTCTTCCTGGGCATCGTGTTCGCGCTGCGGGCCGTTTCGCGTCGCAGCCGCCGCCGCCGCGAGGGCGGCGAGGGCACGGCGTGAAAATGCCTGCATAGGGGCGAGAAACGCGGGAAATCTCAGGACTGCGCCCAGGGGAGAGGCTTCCTCGTTCGTACTGCAACAAATGGTTGCAATGTCCCGGCAAAGCTCATAAAAGCGGAAAGTCAACGCACCGCTTGGGGTTGACTGCGCCGGGGGTGCCGCTAGGGTCAGTCGCGGCCAATGACCTCCGAGGGGCGTGTCCACCGGCACCGAGCCGGACCCGGACGCGACCTACAGCCACGGAACACCCCCGATCACGGGGCCGCGGCGGAAAGGGAGCCAGGATCATCGACCGCACCGGCAACACCCCGCGCGACCTCACGCGGCCGCTTCGCAAGGCGGCCGGGATCATCGCGGTACTCGCGCTGGGTCTCACGGCCCCGGCGCTTGCGGCCTCCCCGATGCCCGAGCAGCTGCCTGGCAGCGGTCCGAGCGTTGCTCCCGAGGGGTCGGGCCTGCCGGGCCAGCCCGTGGCTCCCGCCCCCGCGCCGGTGCCGGCTGCTGCTCCCGCCGCGCCGGCCACCCCGCCCGCCGACGCCCTGCGTCCGGGAACGCGTGGCAGCGACGTCAAGGCGCTGCAGCGCAAGCTGCGCGTGCGCGGCATCAAGGTTCCGGTCGACGGCAACTACGGCGCCCGTACCCGCGCCGGCGTACGCATCCTGCAGCGCAAGCTGAAGATGAAGGCCACGGGCATCGCCGACGCTGCGCTGCTCGCCAAGCTCGGCCTGAAGATCCGCGCCGTGGCCAGCGACCCGGCCACCCTCGCGGCGCCCACCCCGGCGACGGCGCGCTACCTCAAGGTGTTCCCGGTCGTGGGCGAGTACTCCTACTCGGACGACTTCGGCGACCCGCGCGGCCAGGGCGCCCACCAGGGCAACGACATCATCGGCACGATCGGCATGCAGCTCGTGAGCTGCGTCGACGGCACGATCTCGCGCCTCACCCGCGAGGAGACCGGGCTGGGTGGCATTTGGATCTGGATCGTCGACGGCCGGGGCAACGAGTACTACTACGCGCACATGGCGTCGATCTCGCCGGAGCTCAAGGCCGGGTCCAAGGTGACCGCCGGCCAGTTCGTGGGCACCATGGGCATGACGGGCGACGCCCGCGGCACCATTCCGCACCTGCACTTCGAGATCCGGCCGAACGGCGGGGGGTCGATCAACCCCTTCACCGAGCTTCGCGCGGTCGATCCCAAGCGCAAGTAACGAACTCGCAACACCGTAGGGGTGGCGCAGCGTAGGACTGCGCCCCTGGCCGTCGAATCCGCATCCCCGTGACGCGGATTCCCAGACATGCGGCCGTGGCGGCCCTCATCGCCGCCGGCGCGGTGGCCATGCCCGGCGCGCTCAGCGGCACCGGCATCACCGAGCGCAAGCAGGCCGTGGACCAGCGCCTGTACAGCGCCGAGGCGCGGCTGCTGGCGGTGATCAACCGCCAGGTGGTGCTCACATCCGACGTCGCCACCATCAGCGCCCGGCTTCGCGACGTGAACCGGCGCCTCAAGCCGCTGGCCGCGCGGCGGGACGCCGCCGTAGCCGCACACCGCATGGCGCTCGGCACGCTCGCGCAGGTGAACCGCGACCTGTCGTTCCAGCGCAGCCAGCTCGAGATCGCCACCGGGCGGCTGAAGCTGCAGCGCCAGGCGCTCGTGGAGCGCCTGCGCGAGATCTACCGCACCGAGGATGACGACCCCCTCCTGGGGCTGCTGCAGAACGGCAGCCTCGCCGAGCTCGCGGGCGCGCGGTCGAGCGTGGAGCGCGCCACCGATCGCGACCGCGACATGATCTCGGCGGTTGCGCGCTACCGGAACCTCACGCGTGCCACCGCAGCCCGCATCGCCGTGCTGCAGGAGCGCGCGGCCGCGGCAGAGGACCGCGCCGCCGAGCGGGCGACCGCGGCGAAGGCCGCGGCCCACGAGCTCGACGTGGAGCAGCGCGTGCTTCGGCGCACCAAGAAGGTGCGCGCACGCATGCTCGCGGCGATCCGCGTGGACCGCGACCACATCGAGGACGACACCAAGGCGCTGCGCGAGCAGTCGTTCGCGCTCGCGCGTCGCATCGCCGAGATCCAGGGCGTGCCCTACGCCGAGCCATCGGACATCACGCCGTCGTCCGCCGGCTTCACGTGGCCCACCTCCGGCGAGCTGACATCCGGCTTCGGCCCGCGCTGGGGGCGCATGCACCAGGGCATCGACATCGCGGCGCCCACCGGGCGGCCCATCACGGCGGCGAAGTCGGGCAAGGTCATCGTGGCCGGTCCCTCCGGCGGATACGGCAACCTGGTGGTCATCGACCACGGGGGCGGCCTCTCCACGGCGTACGCCCACCAGAGCCGCATCGCCGTGGGCGTGGGCGACCCCGTGACGCAGGGCGGCGTGATCGGCTACGTCGGCAGCACGGGGCACTCCACCGGCCCCCACCTGCACTTCGAGGTGCGGGTGAACGGCGCGGCCCAGAACCCACTGCCCTACCTGTAGCCCACCACCGGTGACAGGCACGCAGCGCTCGCGGTGACTGTCACCGGTGGTTGGGGGCTGTCTACACTCCGGCCGTCCGCTGACACGACATGAAGGACGTCGCGCGTTGTCCCAGATGCAGCCCGCCCCGCAGACCGCCCAGTACCTGGCCCAGCCCCACGAGGTGCACCGCGTGGTGCTCCTGTACTCGGGCGGCCTCGACACGTCGGTGATGCTCAAGTGGATCCAGGACGAGTACGACGCCGAGGTGGTGGCGCTCTGCATCAACCTGGGCCAGCCCGAGGACGACTTCACGGAGATCCTCGAGAAGGCCGTCGACCTGGGGGCCGTGGAGAGCCTGGTCATCGACGCCCGCGAGGAGTTCGCGCGCGACTACGTGGCGCCGGCGATCAAGGCCAACGCCCGCTACCAGGGCGGCTACCCGCTGTTCACCTCGCTCGGTCGCCCGCTCATCGCGAAGCTCGCCGTGCAGGAGGCCCGCCGCCACGGCTGCGACACCATCGCGCACGGCTGCACCGGCAAGGGCAACGACCAGGTGCGCATCGAGGCCACCATCGCCACGCTCGCCCCCGAGCTCAAGATCATCGCGCCGGTGCGCGAGTGGCAGATGGGGCGCGATGAGGAGATCGCCTACGCGCAGGAGCACGGCATCCCCGTGTCGTCCAGCGTGGAGCGCCCCTACTCGATCGATGACAACCTCTGGGGTCGCTCGAGCGAGGGTGGCATCATCGAGGACCTCACCGCGGCGATCCCCGACGACGTCTTCCAGCTCGTCACCCCGCCCACGAAGGCGCCCGACACCCCCGAGGACATCATCATCTCGTTCCGCGACGGCCTCCCCGTGAGCCTCAACGAGGTGGAGATGCCGCTGCACGAGATCATCCCCGCCATCGCCGAGCATGCCTGCCGCAACGGCGTGGGCATCATGGACCACATCGAGGACCGCGTGGTGGGCCTCAAGGTGCGCGACGTCTACGAGGTGCCGGCGGCCACGGTGATCCTCGAGGCCCACAAGGAGCTCGAGAAGCTCGTGTGCACCGGCCGCCAGAACGCGCTGAAGCCGAACCTGGACCTGCTCTGGGCGCAGCTGGCCTACGAGGGCCTCTGGTACGAGCCGCTGATGAAGGACCTCAACGCCTTCATGGACCACGTGAACCGCAAGGTGGAGGGCACCGTGACCGTGCGCCTCTACAAGGGATCCGCCACGGTCATCACGCGCGACTCCCCGCTCGCGCTCTACGACCGCACCCTCGCCACGTTCGACGCCGACCCGAGCTTCTCGCAGAACGCCAGCCCGGGCTTCATCGAGCTCTTCAGCCTGCAGAGCCGCATGGCCCACCAGATCGAAGAGGCGCGCGACCTGGGCTAGCCCCGGTGTCAGGCACTTAA
>CAIYRJ010000068.1 GCA_903928615.1 uncultured Actinomycetes bacterium
CGCTGGCAGCATGCCCTGCACGAAGGTGGTCACCGAGTCGGGCTGCAGCCCGAACAGCAGGTGCTCGTCGAAAAAGGCGCGGGTCTCGGCGTCGTTCACGTCGGACGTCATGAGCAGGAACGGCAGGTCGCAGCCGTAGCGGCGGCGCGTGGCCCCCACCCCGGCGGCGTGCACCTCGAACAGCGTGGCATTGCTCACCGGCCCGATCGGGAACACGCCCTTGGGGTGGTCGAACCCCAGGCGCGTGCCCTGCCCGCCGGCCAGCAGCACCACCGCCACCCGGCCCTCGCGCAGCGCCTGCTCCCCCGCCTCGAATGCCTCGCGCCGATGCGCGATGCCGCCGTCACCGGCCGGCAGGCGATCCACCTGTGCGGGGCCGATGCTGCCTGCCGCCGCGTCCACCGGCTCGCGCACGAGCTCGCGCACGAGGCGCTCCACCAGCGGCAAGTCGATCGATGCCACCTGCATGAGCAGGGTGTTGGCCTGCTCATCGGGAAGCGCGCGGATGGAGTCGGCCAGGCGCTGCTGCCCGGCCGACTCCAGCGCGTCCAGCACGGGGTCGCTCACGCGGGCGTGAGGCAGACCTTGATCACGCCCTCTTCGCGCGACTGCATCTTGCGGTAGCCGTCGGCGGCGTCGTCCAGCGACAGCTCGGTGGTGAGCACCGGCGCCGGGTCGAGGCGGCCCGACTTCACGGCGTCGAGCAGCTCGGGGAAGTACGCCGGCCCCGGCACCAGGCCGCCCGTGATCGTGATGTTGCGCAGGAACTGGTCGAACCAGTTGATCTCCGGAACGTTCTGCATGAAGTGGTCCATGCCGAGGCAGGCGATCGACCCGCCGGCGCGCACCGTGGCGTGGGCTGCGGCCATCGACGACTTGCCGCTGATGCTGTCCACCACCACGTGGGCACCCTCGCCGTTCGTCATCTCCATCACCTGCTCGCGGATCTCGTCGGTGTCGCGGGACGTCACCACACCCGTGGCGCCCAGCTGGCGCGCCACCTCAAGGCGGTCCTCGTGGTGGCCGAGGCACACGATGTTCACGCCGTCCATGGCGGCCGCGCCGTGCACGCCGCACAGGCCCACGGCGCCGTCGCCGATCACCACCACGTTGTAGCCGGGCTTCATGCCGGCGGTGCGCAGGCCGTGCCAGGCGGTGGACATCACGTCCACCAGCGGCAGCATGGTCTTCTGGCGGTCCATCCCCGAGAGCTCCTCGGGCATGGGGATGAGCGTGGTGGACGCCAGCGGCACGCGCACGTACTCGCTCTGGCCGCCCTGCACCAGGCCGTCGTGCTGCCAGGTGCGCGGGGCCCACCCGAACAGCGACCACGAGTTGCACGAGCTGTGCAGGTGCTCCGCGCACATGGGGCAGGTGCCGTCGAGGATCGAGCACGAGGCCAGCACGCGGTCGCCGGGCCGCAGGTTGGTCACCTCGCTGCCCACCTCCTCCACCGTTCCGATGAACTCGTGCCCCAGGCGCGAGCCCGGCTCGAAGCCGAAGGCCGAGCCGGCGTTGAGGATGTGCAGGTCGGAACCGCAGATGCCGGCCATGGTCACCTTCACCAAGGCATCGGTCGGCTTCTCGATCGCGGCGTCCGGCACGTTGTCGACGCGGACGTCCTGGTCACCATGAAAGGTCAGGCCACGCATGTGTGATCTCCCCGGGTAGGCATGCGAACTCGGCCTAGTATCGCCGACGGGCCGCCATCGGTGGCCGCCTTACGGACCACCCGGAGGATTTCCCGCATGGCACCAACGCGCGTGTGCTTCGTCTGCCTCGGCAACATCTGCCGCAGCCCCACCGCCGAGGCCGTGATGCGGCACCGCCTGCAGTTCCACGACCTGGGCGTGCACGTGGAGGTGGAGAGCGCCGGAACCGGCGACTGGCACGTCGGGCATCCGCCCGACGAACGGGCCCGCGAGGAGGCCACGCGGCGGGGCATCACCATGGAGAGCGTGGCGCAGCAGTTCACCGAGGGCGACTTCGACCGCTTCGACCTCATCCTCGCCATGGACTCCGCCAACCTCGAGGCGCTGCGTCGCATCGCCCCCTCGGCGGAGGCCGCCGCCAAGGTGCAGATGCTGCGCGAGTTCGACCCGCTCGCAGGCGGCGACCTCGACGTGCCCGACCCGTACTTCGGCGGCTCGCAGGGGTTCGTGGAGGTGTTCGACATGGTCGACCGGTCGGTGGTCGGCCTGCTCGACCACATCGCCGCGGCGCGCGCCAACGGGTGAACGCGGGGCTCGCCACCGCCATCGAGCAGGCCACCGGGGCACAGGTGGTCGGCTCCGCGGCGGTGGGCGGGGGATCCACCAGCACCGGCGTGGCGGTGGCCCTTGCCGACGGCCGGCGCCTGTTCGCGAAGCACACGCCGGGTGCTCCGCCGGGCCTCTTCCGCGGCGAGGCGTCAGGGCTCGCATGGCTGGCCGAGCCCGGCTCGGTGCGCGTGCCCGCCGTGGTGGCGGTGGATGACGACTGGCTGGTGCTCGAGTGGATCGACGAGGGCCCGCGCAGCGCCGACAGCGACGAGCAGCTGGGTCGCGGCCTGGCGCGCATGCACCGCGCGGGGGCAGCTGCCTTCGGCGCCCCATGGCCGGGATTCGCCGGCTCCGTGCCGGTGCCAAACGAACCGCTGGACGACTGGCCGTCGTTCCTCGCGGAGCGACGCCTCATCCCCATCGCCCACGCCGCGGGCCTCCCCGACGAGATGATGCGGCGCCTCGACGCCCTCATCCCCCGCCTGCCCGACATGCTGGGCCCCGCTGAGCCCCCATCGCGCCTGCACGGGGACCTCTGGGCCGGCAACCACATGACCGATACCGAGGGCCGCCCGGTGCTCATCGACTGCGATGCCTACGGCGGCCACCGCGAGGTGGACATCGGGATGATGCTGCTGTTCGGGGGCTTCGGCGACCGCGTGCTGGCGGCCTACGACGAGGAGTTCCCGTTGGCCCCGGGCTGGCGCGAGCGCGTGGAGCTCAACCAGCTGCTCCCACTGCTGGTGCACTGCGCGATGCTGGGCGGCTCATGGTTCGCAAGGACCGACGGGTTGCTGAGAAGCCTGTTGTAGCCCAGCCCCGCCAGCATGCCGGAGTGGTTGGAGGCAAGCGGCGCATGGTGGGGCGCCCGGCGGGAGATGGGCCCCGCGGGCGTCCGAGCCGGGGATCCTGCATTTGCGGC
>CAIYRJ010000069.1 GCA_903928615.1 uncultured Actinomycetes bacterium
CGGCTGAAGGTGGGGTAGGTGTTGGTCGAGTACCGGTTGTGCGCGATGACGCGCGACGATCCGAACTCCGGGTCGGCGAGCTCGGGGTAGAACGCCGGCAGCACCATCGGCTGGCCCAGCACCTTGTAGACGCAGTCGTTGGCCGAGAAGGAGGCCACGTGGCAGGTGAGGTCCTGCTCGATGGCCACCATCGCCCGGTAGCAGTCGCGCGACGCCGTGGCGGCATCGCCGGCCAGCAGCGCGAGCTGCCAGAAGACGGGCGGGTTCTCGGCCGCCCGGGGCCCGAGGGCCGAGCGGTCGATCTCGCCCTCTCGGCTGATCAGCACCTCGAACCCGTGCAGGCGGGCGATGTCGATGAGCCGCGGCAGCTCGTCATCGGCCTCCGCTGCGCCCTCGAAGAACACGTGCGCCACCACGAAGCGCGGGTCGTCGGCCGTGGCGGGGTCGAGGCCCTCGTCCGCGAGGCGCGCGGCCCACAGCGGGCGCGGGAGGTCCACCTGCAGGCCCGAGCCGTCGCCCTCGCCGTCCACGCTGCCCGCGCGGTGCACCATCATGTCGAGCCCGAGGAGGGCGCGATCGATGATGTCGCGGCTCGGCTTGCCGTCGCGTGTTGCGAAGGCGGCGAGCGCGCAGGCGTCATGTTCCTTCAGCTCCGGGAGACCCGGGGGAGGGGTGGTTGCGAACGGCGCAGGCGTCGTCGTCAAGTGCAGCCTCTCAGGTGGAAATCGATCGACCGCGCGGGACCGGGCGCGGACGGGCCGAACGGGTAGTGAAGCCGTCCGGAACCCCCCTGTCAACGGGCGACATGACCCCGGCTGGGGGTACCGACCGCCCCGTCGCCATGGGGAAAGCGGGATACCATGTCGGCGAGTGGCAGAGCACATCGCCGATCCCGGTACCGCCGCAGCCCGATGCCGCTGGCATCCGGACCGCGAGACCCTCGTTTCCTGCTCCACGTGCGACACCCCGATCTGCCCGGATTGCGCGCGCACATCGGCCGTCGGCATGAAGTGCCCGGACTGCGCGGGGGGTCCGCGCCCGGGCTCGGTCACCGATCGCGCGCGTGGACTCGACCTCGGCGTCAAGACCGGCGGGGCGCCTGTCACCGTGGGCATCATCGCCCTCTGCGTGGCCATCGCCATCATCGAGCTCGCGCAGGGCGTGACGCTCTCGGGCGCCAACGCCGGCATCGCCGTCGACCTTGGGCTCTTCGGGCCGTTCGTGGCGGAGGGCCAGTGGTACCGCATCATCACGTCGGCGTTCGTGCACGCCGGGCTCATCCACCTGCTGTTCAACATGATCGTGCTCTGGTGGCTTGGTGGCGCGCTGGAGCGCTATGCGGGCTCGCTGCGGTTCGGTGCGATCTACCTCGCCAGCATCATCTGGGGCGCGGCCGGCGCGCTGCTGTTCGCCCCGAACGCCCTCACCGTGGGCGCATCCGGCGGCATCTACGGCCTCATGGCCGCTCTGCTCGTGCTGGAGCGCCAACAGGGCATCGCGCTCCTGGGGTCGAGCGTGGGCATCTTCCTGCTGCTCAACCTCGGCATCACCTTCATCATCCCGGGCATCTCGATCGGCGGCCACCTTGGCGGCCTCGTGGGCGGCTTCCTGGCCGCGCTCGCCCTCTCGGCCCTCGGCCGCGGGCACATGGCCTACGGGCGCATGGCGCCGGCCGTCATCGGCGGAATGGCGGCCGTGCTCGCGGGCGGGTTCGCCCTGGCCGTGTTCGTGGCCTAGGGGGCTAGGCCGGATCGAGCAGGCGATGCGCCTGCTCGATGAGTGCGGCGGTGAGCGCCACCGCGGCGTCGATGTCGTCGGGGTGGCAGGCCTCGACGCTCGTGTGCACGTAGCGGGTTGGGATCGAGATGCACCCGGCCATCGATCCGCGCCCTGAGAGCTGCAGGCTCGCGGTGTCCGTTCCGCCCTTGTTCGACACATGAAGCTGGAACGGGATCTCCCGCTCCTCGGCCAGGGCGATGAGAAGGTCGACGAGCCCGCGGTGGCCGATGGCGCTGGCGTCCATCACCCGGATGGCGGCGCCCTCGCCCAGCCGCGTGGACGGGCCGCTCTTGGGCGTGCCGGGCCCGTCGTCGGCCGGGCAGGTGTCGATGGCCACCGCGATGTCCGGGGCGATGCGGTGGGCGGCGGTGCGCGCGCCGCGCAGGCCGACCTCCTCCTGC
>CAIYRJ010000070.1 GCA_903928615.1 uncultured Actinomycetes bacterium
CGCCCTCACCACCCTCGAGCGCTACCGCGATGGCGCCCGCCTGAGGTTCCTCATCCAGGCCCCCGAGTCACGCAAGCGCAAGCAGATGCAGATGATCGGCCTCGAGGTCACCGACGATCGTGGCCGGGCGTACACCACGGCCCTGCTGGACGAGAACCACGACGGCAGCCGGCTCGACGGCGCATACGCGATCGGGCCCGGCATCCCCTCCGACGCGGGGGAGCTCTCGGTGCGCATCGCCGCGATCGGTGACCCCCGGAAGGAGTCCGAGGCGGCGCAGGGGCCCTGGGCGTTCGACGTCCAGATCACCCACGCCCTGCCCGCCCACGCGTGAGGGAGCCCCCGCTCGACCCGCGCGCGGCGCGCGCGGAGGACGCCACCCGCGAGGTCCCCGAGGATCCCTGCCCGCTGCGCACGGCCTTCCAGCGCGATCGCGATCGCATCATCCACACCAAGGCCTTCCGTCGCCTGAAGCACAAGACGCAGGTCTTCATCTCGCCCGAGGGCGATCACTACCGCACGCGCCTCACCCACACGCTCGAGGTGTCTGCGATCGGCCGCACCGTGGCCAGGGCGATGGGCCTCAACGAGGACCTCGTCGAGGCGATCACGATGGGCCACGATCTCGGCCACGCGCCCTTCGGCCACGCCGGTGAGCACGCGCTCGACGACCTCCTGCGCGAGGAGCACGGTCGCCGGTTCCACCACAACGAGCAGAGCGTGCGCGTGGTCGAGGTGCTCGAGCGCGATGGGCGCGGCCTCAACCTCACGCGCGAGGTGAGGGACGGCATCCGGCACCACACCGGATCCGGCCGGCCCACGACCCTCGAGGGGCAGATCGTTCGGCTCGTGGACCGCATCGCGTACGTGAATCACGACATCGACGACGCCATCCGCGCAGGGATCATCTCCACGGCTGACCTGCCGTCCGATGAGATCGCCGTGCTGGGAGGCACCACCTCCGAGCGCATCACGCGGCTCGTCACGGACATCGTCGATACCTCTGCCGACTCCGAGACCATCGACCAGAGCGCAGAGGTGGGAGAGGCCTTCCGGTCGCTGCGCAAGTACATGTTCGACCAGGTGTATCTGGCGTCGCCGGCCGCCGACGAGGCGGAGCGCGCCCGGTACGTGGTGCAGGGGCTCGTGCGGGCCCACATCGACGATCCCTCGTTGCTCCCCCCGGGAGGGGACGCGGACCCCGTGACACGCGTGACCGACTACGTCTCGGGCATGACCGACCGGTACGCCCTTCGCGCCCACCGCGAGATCTTCGTTCCCCATGAGGGGCCGCTCTGATGCCGCGGGTGGACGACTCCAGCATCGATGAGGTGCGCCGGTCGGCCGACCTGGTGGAGCTCGTGCGGGGGCAGGTGCAGCTCGCCCGCCGCGGCGGCCGGTGGTGGGGACGTTGCCCCTTCCACGATGAGCGCACGCCCTCGTTCTGCCTCATCCCGCCCGAGAACCGCACCTACTACTGCTACGGGTGCGGGGCCACGGGGGACTCCTTCACGTGGATGCAGGAGCGCGAGGGGGCGGGATCGTTCATGGAGGCCGTGGAGCAGCTCGCCGACCGCTTCGGGGTGGAGCTTCGCTACGAGCAGTCCTCGCCCCAGGAGGAGGCCCGGCGGCGCGAGAACGAGCGCGTGCGCGAGCTGCTCGACCGCGCATGCGGCTTCTACGCCGCGATGCTGTGGAAGTCGGAGGGGGCCGCGGAGGCGCGTGAGTACCTGCTGGGGCGCGGGTTCCCCGAGGACCTGCTTCGCACCTTCCGCGTGGGGTGGGCGCCACGGGGCGGCACCGCGCTGGCCGGGCGGGCGATACAGGAGGGCTTCTCGCGCGAGCAGCTCGACCAGGCCGGGCTGGCGCGCGTGCGGGGCGGCACTGCGCACGACTTCTTCCAGGGGCGCATCACGTTCCCCATCAGCGACGCTCGCGGCCGCGTGCAGGGGTTCGGCGCCCGCACGCTCGACCCCAACGAGCGCGCGAAGTACGTGAACTCCCCCGAGGGCGATCGCTTCCGCAAGCGCGAGCTGCTGTTCGGACTGGACCTCGCGCGCCAGTCCGCGGCGAAGGCCGGCTTCACGGTGGTGAGCGAGGGCTATACCGACGTCATGGGCCTGCACCTCGCCGGCGTGGAGGGGGCGGTGGCCTGCATGGGCACGGCGCTCACCACCGCGCAGCTGCGGCTGCTGGCGCGCGTGGCGCCCGAGGTGCGCCTGTGCTTCGACGCCGATCGCGCGGGCGAGGAGGCCGCCCGTCGCACCATCGAGGCGGCCCGCGACGTGCCGGTGCGCCTTGCCGTGGTGGGGCTTCCGCCCGGCAGCGATCCGGGTGACCTCGCCGCCGAGCGCCCTGGGCGCGAGATCCTGGCCGCCGCGGTGGCCGATGCCGATCCGCTGCTGCCATGGCTCGTCGACCGCCGCGTGGCGCGTGTCGGCGACAGCCCCGCAGACCAGGACCGCGCCCTCTCCGACCTCGGTGAGCTGCTCGAGCAGTTTCCCGAGTCGGCCGACAAGGACGAGGCCATTCGGCGGGTCACCGCACTGGGCGTGTCACCCGTGCTGTTCGATCGCTTCATCCGCCGGGCGCAGGGCTCCGGTGCCACGGGGCGCCCCAGGAGGGAGCGCGAGCAGGCAGC
>CAIYRJ010000071.1 GCA_903928615.1 uncultured Actinomycetes bacterium
TGAACCCGCGCGCGCTGGCCTCGGCCAGCGACACGTACGCGCACACCGGGTCGGCCGCAGGGAACAGCGGCGTCACCGAAATGCCCCGGTGCACCACGGCCTCGCCCGCCTGCAGCGGCAGCGCCACCTCATCCTGCTCGATCACCTTCGCCATGCCATCTCCTCTCCGCTCTGACACCCGTATGTCGGGCGGGGAGGGGAGGGGCCTTACGACTTGGGCTTGTCGAACATGATGTAGAGGCGGTCCGGGTTGCTCCTGCTGCTCGAGCGCATGTCGCCCATCAGGGCCACCTGCCGGTTCTCAAGCGCGTCCTTCGCGCCCTGGCTGGTGGGGGTGAACGTATGCACCGACCAGTCCCAGGCCCCGCCCTGCCAGTAGTAGAAGCCGTACCACCAGTCGTACTCCGCCGGGCAGGGGTTGTACTTGGTGCGGGTACTGAGGATCGCGTCGCCGTTCTGCAGGGTGAAGGTCATCAGCCACTGGCTGTCGGCGTCGCTCACGCAGCTCGTGGCCACCTCGAACCGCCGCGCGCCGGTGTCGCCGTTGGGCATGATGGTCACCCCGTCGAGCGCCGAGGGGTTGCTCGGGCCCGACCACCCGTTGCAGTCGTTGCCGCTCAGCGTGTTGGTGAGCACCACGGGAACGTTGAGCAGGTTGTAGAAGCTCACGGAGCGCTCGCGCGACGGGCTCTGGGCGGAGCAGGTCACGGCCTGGGCCGGCGGCGGCGTGGCCGAGCGCTCAGCGGTGCCTGCGGCATCGGTGCTGCTGGCGGGTGATGAGGATGAGCCGCACCCTGCGAGCACGGCGGGAGCCAGCACCACCGCAGCCGCGCACGCGACCCACGGGCGAAGGCGGCGGGGAGCCCCGGGGAGGTCGGGATCACTCATGCGCCCAGCCTACCGGGCATGCCGTCCGGTCTGTCCTCCGCGGCCCTGCACACGGCGCCGCCCACCTCGTAATCTTCCCGCACCGATCCGCCTCACCCCGGGGGCCCACGCACTTGCCCGACCACGTCGCATTCTTCGACCAGCAGGACACCGACGAGGTGACGTGCTCCGCCTGCGGGTGGGTCGGCCAGGCGGGCGACCTGGACATCGATGGCGTCTCATGGGAGCAGATGCGCTACGAGCAGCGCTGCCCGACGTGCGAGGAGGTGGTGCGGGTGGTGGCGTTCCCCACCCACGCCCAGGTGCGTGCCGCTCGGCGCCGGGGCGACCCCCGCGCCGACGACATGGGGCCGATGGCGGGCTAGTCTGCTACCCGGCGGCCCAGCCGCGGCTGCTGCCGAACACGTCGCTCTGGGCCACCCGCGGGTTGCCGGCGCTCACCGGCTGCAGCGGGTCGGTAGGGATGCGCCGCACCAGCACCAGCTGGGCGCGGCGCAGCACGGACGGGGTAACTCCCGGGCCGCGCGCGATCTCAGCGCGCAGCGTGAGGTCGCGGCCCTCGCCGCCCGGCCATGGGGTGGTGGGCGCGCTCGACGCGGCGCGCAACGTGGTGGTGCCCACCACCGACCCGGGCATCAGCATGAGGCGCCGTCCCGTGGACGCATCACGGAGCATCACGGTGGTGCGCACCTGGCACGCCGAGGCCGGGGTGCGCATGACGGTCACGTTGGCGGTCACCCGGTAGGCACGCCGCGCGGGGTCGTAGGCCACGGTGCGCCGGTCGAGCTGTGCCACGTCGCTCGCGCAGGGCGTGCGGTAGTTGGCGATGAAGGGGTTGGTGCCCGAGCCGCTGGTGAGCGTGACGCCACCGAAGCCGATGGACTGCGCGAAGAAGCCCACCACCGTGCTCGAGGCCGTGGAGCTGCTGGCCACGCCGGTGCCGCGGTCGGTGCCCGCTCCCCCCGCACCGGTGGCCCATGACACGGTGCCCGTGGGGCCCACCCGTGCAACCAGAACCGTGTTGGCGTCAGTGCCGGGGAGTGGGGTGGTGCCCAGCGTGGCGCCGCCCTGGCCGGAGTAGTAGCCGGTCACGGTGGCCGAGCCATCGGCCTGGGTGGCCACGGCCTGGCCGCGGTCGGTGCCGGTGCCGCCCCCGCGGATCGCCCATGCGAAGCGCCCGGCGGCGGTCACCTTCGCCACGAAGATGTCGTTGCCGCCCGCCGTGGCGAGGGCGGTGGATCCGAAGGTGGCGGGGCTGCTGGTGAAGAAGCCCGTGATCACCGACGACCCGTCGGGGGCGGCGGCCACACCCATGCCCCAGTCGATGCCGGTGCCCCCTGCGGACGTGGCCCACTCCACGGCGCCGCGGGGCGTCACCCTGGCCACCCAGGCGTCCTTGTCGCCGGCGCCCGTGAGCGTGCGCCCGCCGAGCGTCATGGTGCCGGTGAACAGCCCTGTTACCACCACATCGCCGCTCGGCAGCCGGGCCACGCCGTACGCGCCGTCATCGCCCGTGGGCGACCCCCCGGGCAGCGCCCATGCCACGGCCCCGTCGTCCATCACCCGCGCGATGAAGACATCCCACCCACCGGTGGTCGTGAGCGTGGTGCCGCCCAGCGTGAGCGTGCCGTTGAACTCACCCACCACGATCGCGGAGCCGTCGGGCAGGGTGGCCACCGATCGCGCGCCGGCCTTCTGCCCGCTCGCCCCCACGGTGCCGGCGGTGGCCCATGAGAATGCGCCGGCGGGCGTGAGGCCCGCGACGAAGACATCCCAGCCGGTGGAACCTCCCCCGCCCGTGAGCGTGGTGGCGCCGAACCCGGCCGACCCCACGAACTTGCCCACCACCACCGACGATCCGTCGCCGTGCGTGGCGACGCCCGTGGCCTCATCAGCGCCCGTGCCGCCGCCGCGGACTGCCCATGCGAAGGCGCCGCGCTCGGTGATGTTGGTGACGAAGGCGTCGGTGCCCGAGGTCCCCGCCCGGGTGAGCGTGGTGCCGCCGAAGGCGGCCGTGGCGCTGCCCAGGTTGCCCACCACCACCGACGCGCCGTCATCCCCGTTGGCGATCGCGGTGCTCCAGTCACCACCCGAGCCGGGCATGGTGGTGGCCCAGGGCACGCCGACTCCCGTGGGGAGGGGCTGGGCGGAAGCCGCTGCGATGGCCCCGACGGGCGTGGCCACGATGGCGGCGGAAGCGATGCCGGCCACGACGAGCCGGGTGATGCGATGAAGGGGCATGACCTGATCCTATCCGGGCGGTTCCGCTAGCCCGTGACCCGCGCCCGCGCCGCACGCGGCGTCACGGCCACGCGCTTCGCGGCCGCTTGCACCTTCGCCACCCCGGTGGCCCGCGCGCGGCCGGTGACTGCCACCGTCACGCGCCGCGTGCTCA
>CAIYRJ010000072.1 GCA_903928615.1 uncultured Actinomycetes bacterium
CGGCGGCGGCCACCAGGCGCACCTCGCGCATGTAGCAATCCCGGTGCTTCGGACGCAGGCGGGCGAGGATCGGCGGCAGCGCCGCGGCGAGCTCCTGCGCGTGCTTGCGGCGGCGCTCGTCACGCCGGTCGCGGGCGGCCAGCAGCGACTTCAGCTCGGTGGCGCGCTGCTGCTTCGGCTCGATCTCGCGCAGCTGGCGCTCGAGGTCCTCGAGCTCGGCGGCGAATGCCTGGGTCTCCTCGTCGTCCGGCGGGCCCACCGTGGCCTCGGTGACGATCTCCACGTAGGCGTCGGCGATCGACGGGTCCGGCGCGTGGTAGAGGTCGGGGAGCTGCTTGGCCACCTCCACGCCCGACTTCCAGCCGACCTCCGCGATGGCCCGCACCTGGTCGAGGTAGCGCTCGATCGCCTCGTCGTCCTGCTCCTGGAAGAGGCGCGGCAGCTGGCGCGCCACCTCGACGCCCAGCTGGTACTTCAGGTCGGAGATCTCCTGGACGAGCCGCAGGTAGTCGTCGCGGCGCTCCTCGGGCACGGCCGCGAGCATGTCGCGCCCGACGTACATGCCGACGTTGCCGGCACCGCCTCCGCCCTGGGTGGACACGAGCCGGGCCCTAGAACTGGGTGTTGACGAGCTCGAGGATCGAGCGCTGCATCTCGAGGTCGTCGGTGATCGGCCGGCAGATCGTGGCCTCGCAGGCCGCGAGCGGCTCGACGCCGCCCTGGATCAGCTGGCCGGCGTACACCAGCAGTCGGGTGGACACGCCCTCCTCGAGGCCGTGGGTGCGCAGGTTCCGCACCTTCTCGGCCACCTTCACGAGGCGCTCGGCCACGTCGCCGTCCACGCCCGACTCCTGCTTGACGATCTCCTCCTCGAGGGACGCCTCGGGGTAGTCGAACTCGAGGGCGACGAAGCGCTGCTTCGTGGAGTGCTTGAGGTCCTTCAGCACGGACTGGTAGCCCGGGTTGTACGAGATGACCAGCTGGAAGTCGAGCGGGGCCTGCACGACCTCGCCCTTCTTCTCGAGCGGGAGGATGCGGCGGTCGTCGGTGAGCGGGTGGATCACCACGGTGGTGTCCTTGCGCGCCTCCACGATCTCGTCGAGGTAGGCGATGCCGCCGGCCTTGACGGCCGTGGTGAGCGGGCCGTCCTGCCACACGGTCTCGTCACCGCGCAGGGTGTACTTGCCCACCAGGTCGGACGCCGTGAGGTCCTCGTGGCAACCCACGGTCACGAGCGTGCGGCCGAGCTTCCAGCTCATGTGCTCCACGAAGCGGGTCTTGCCGCAGCCCGTGGGGCCCTTGAGCATCACCGGCAGGTGCGCCTCGTAGGCGGCCGTGAACAGCTCCACCTCGTTGCCGACCGGGAGGTAGTACGGCTCCTCCTCCAGGCGGTAGTCCTCCATCTTCTGGGTCTCGACCGCCATGCGTCCGGCACTCCTTCGGTTGGGTCATTCGTTACGAAGTGGTCGGTGATCCTACAGCGCCGCCGGGGCCCGGCCTACCTCCGGCGGTCGGGGTCTCACTGCGCGGGCGACTCGTCCCCGCCCATGGGCCAGGTCGGCGGGAGGTCCAGCTCCCACTCGCCGCCCTCGGGGTAGTTCTTGGCGTACCACGCCTTGAAGTTCGGGATCGTGAAGCCCACGACGGCGTGGCTCTGCGGCTCCACGCGCACGAGGATCTCGCGCTCCTCGTCGTAGATCGTGGCCGCCGGGACGGGGGCTCCGAATACCGCCGTGAAGGTGTCGGCGGCGGGGTCATAGTTGTGCAGCGACTCCGATGCGTTGCGAAGGGCGTTCTCCTCCGCGTAGTCCGGTCCGTCGTCCTTGGTGTCCTCGGCCATGCCGTGCGTCCTCCATGCGCTCGTGGCCCTGCCGGGAAACCCGGCCAAGTGGGCTAATGTACCGCCTCCCTGTGGGTTCTATGCCGCACTGCGGCGGGAGGTCTTGGCGGAATGCGGGGAGTCGACGCGACCCTCGAGGTACTGAAGCGCAATGGGGTGGATGCCATCTTCGGCATCCCCGGCGGTCCCCTCATCCCATTGTTCGACGCGCTGTTCGACGACTCGGACATCCGCCTCTTCCTCACGCGGCACGAGCAGGGCGCCGGCCACATGGCCGAGGGCTACGCCAAGGCGTCCGGGCGCCTCGCGGTGTGCACCGGCACGTCCGGTCCCGGCGCCACCAATCTCGTCACCCCCATCGCCGACGCCTACATGGACTCCGTGCCCATGCTCGCGCTCACCGGCCAGGTGGGGTCCGCCCGCGTGGGCACCGATGCCTTCCAGGAGGCCGACATCGTCGGCATCTCCCTGCCCGTGGTGAAGCACTCGTGGCTGGTGAAGGACGCCCATGAGCTCCCCACCGTGCTCGAGGAGGCCATCTACGTGGCCACCACGGGTCGCCCCGGCCCCGTGCTCGTGGACGTCTGCGTGGACCAGTGGGCCGTCGAGGTGGAGGACTACACCGGTCCGTTCCCGCCAGAGATGCCCGGCTACCGCCCGCCCTCGTCGAGCGGCCACCCGCGGCAGCTGCAGGCCGCCGCGCGGGCCATCGCCGAGGCCAAGAAGCCCATGCTCTACGCCGGCGGCGGCATCATCGCCAGCAACGCGGCCGACGAGCTCACCCGCATGGCCGAGGTGGCCCAGATCCCGGTGACCACCACCCTCATGGGCATCGGTGGCTTCCCGGCATCGAACCCGCTGTTCGTCGGGATGCCCGGCATGCACGGCATCGCCGCCAGCACCTTCGCCTTCCAGGAGAGCGACCTCATCCTCGCCGTCGGCGTGCGCTTCGACGAGCGCGTGCTCTCGACCGTGATGAACGAGTGGGCGCCCAACGCCAAGATCATCCACATCGACGTCGACCCGGCCGAGATCGGCAAGAACCGCGCCGCCCACA
>CAIYRJ010000073.1 GCA_903928615.1 uncultured Actinomycetes bacterium
GGCATGGTTGGTGTCCTGGAACTCGTCCACCAGCACGTGGCGGGCGCGTGAGCGGGCGATGTCGAGCAGGTCGGCGTGCTCGGCCACGAGGTCGATGGCCCGGGTGATCTGCCGGCCGAAGTCCTCGAGGCCCAGCTCGGCAAGCCACTCGTCGTGCAGCCGGAACACGCGGGCGAATTCCACCTCGCGCCGGGCGTCGGCGGCGTCGCGGCTGCTGCGGGCACCGTCGAGCGCGGCCTGCGCCCACGAGGCATACCGGCGAGGGTCCACCCGCTCATCACGGCAGCGATCGATGCGATCGATGAACCCGCGCACCACCTGCACGGGATTGGTGCGAAGGTCGTGCTCGCGATCCACCAGCTCGAGCTCGGCCAGGCGGTCGAGCAGCACGAGCACGCGCTCCTCGGTGCCCGCGGGCTGCAGCACCGGCGCCAGATCGCGATCGGTGCCGAGAGTGCGCACCAGGTCGAGGGCGTACGAGTGGAAGGTGGTGACCCTCAGCGTCTCGTGGCTGCCGGGGATCATCGCCTCGGCGCGCTCGCGAAGCTCGGCCGCGGCCTTGGCGCTGAAGGTGAGCGCCAGGATCTCCCCGGGGTCGGCCCCCTCGTTCACCAGCCACGCGAGCCGGTTGCACAGCACGCGGGTCTTCCCCGCGCCGGCCCCGGCCAGCACCAGCAGGGGACCACCCGCGTGGGTGACGGCCTCGGCTTGCTGGGGTGTGAGGTCCTCGATCAAAGGACGACTCATGCTAAGCCGCGAGCCGGACGAACCCCGGTGTCAGGCACCTAACCGAGTGTCACGAATCGCGCGCGGGTCGGTGAGGTGCCTGACACCGGGGTTCTGCCGCACTGGTAGCGTGCCGCCACGTGAGTGACGACTTCCGCGGCGCCCGCGTGCGCCCCTTCCGAGCCCTGGTCTTCGACCCCGCCGTCGCCGGCGACATGCAGGACCTCGTGGCTCCCCCATACGACGTGATCGGTCCCGAGTACCGGGACGAGCTGGCGTCGCGCAACGAGTGGAACGTGGTCGGCATCGACCTGCCATCGATCCCCTACGACACCGTGGCGGCCACCATCGCCGACTGGACCGCGCAGGGGGTGCTGAAGCGGCACGACCAGCCGGTGATGATCGCCTGGACACAGGAGTTCGACCTGCCGGATGGCAGCCACCGCACGCGCAAGACCATCGTGGCCGTGGTGGGCGCCGAGCCGTACGAGACCCGCGTGGTGCGGCCGCACGAGCGCACGCACGCCGGGCCCAAGGAGGAGCGGCTGCGGCTGATGAACGCCACCAGGGTGCAGCTCTCACCGGTGTTCGGGCTCTACCCCGACCCCGCAGGCGAGGCCTGGGCGGCAGCGGCCGTGAGCGGCGAGCCCGACGCGGTGATCACCGATGACGACGGCACCGTGCACCGCCTCTGGACCATCACCGACGCCGACCGCCTCGCGGCGATCGAGCAGGCGCTGGCCGGCCGGTGGATCCTCATCGCCGACGGGCACCACCGCTACGAGACCGCCCTGGCCTA
>CAIYRJ010000074.1 GCA_903928615.1 uncultured Actinomycetes bacterium
ACTACTCGATGCGCAGGCCCGAGATGGCCCGGCCGATCACCAGCTGCTGGATCTGCTCGGTGCCCTCGAAGATGTCGAAGGTGCCCAGAGCCCTGTTTCCACAAGGGAACGAGGGCGATGACACACGATCCGACACACACGACCGGACGGTTCCCGGCGGCGGTGGTTGCACGCAGCTGCGGACCCGGGACGGGTGTCGCCATGGACAACCATGGCGACACCCCCCAACTCAGCGAACGACGCAGAACCGACACTCCACCGGACGCCGCGCCGCCCGGGGACGGCTCACACGCTGAGCCCGCAGCGGCCCCCGACGCCGCGCCGCCGAACGACCTGGCGGGCCGTCCGGTGTGGAACCTCGACGACGTCGCCCGGGCCCTCGGACGACCGCGGCGGGCGGTGCGCGAACTGGTCGGCACACCCGGGTTCCCCCGGCCCCGGCGGCACAACCGCCAGCTGTGGTGGCTGCAGTCCGACATCCTCGACTGGGTCGGCGCGCCGGCACAGCCGTCGTCGCGGCGCCGCTCGCGCCGTGGCTGAGCGCAGGGCGAAGCGTCGCGACGACGACCCGGTGCGGGTCCTGTCCGACAACCGAGTCACCTACTGGACCGGCGGGTCGCCCGGGCTCGGCCGGCGCCGCTACCGGCGCTTCGCCACCGCGGCCGCGGCGCAACGGTTCGCGGTGCAGCTGCGCATCGACCTGGCCGACGAACGTGACCTGCAGGGCACCATCGGGCGCCTCATCGACGACTACCTCGACACCATCGAGGGCAGCGTCCCGGCGAATACGTTCGCCAAGTACGAGAGCGCCCTCGAGAAATGGGTGCGTCCCGTGATCGGCGAGGTGTTCACCCACCAGTTCTCCATCGCGTCGCTCACCCGGTGCTTCGAGGTCGCCAACGCGAAGCGGTGCGGGCCCTCGATCATCCAGGCGATCGACACCGTCGTGGGGGCCGTCGTCGCCTACGGCGCCGACCGCGGGGACTTCGGTGGCCGCGAGCCGTTGCCGCCCAGCCGGCGCCGGTCTGCCAAGCGTCGCTACGTCAGCCTCGCCGAGGGGCGCTCCGCGACGCCGCGCTCGAGTCGCCGTGGCGGCGGGGTACGCATGCGCGATGCACGCACCCCCGACAAGGTCGACCTCGATGGCTTCGTCGTGCCGATCGAGTTCCATGCGGCGCGACACGCACCGTGGCGGACCCTCGCGCCGCTCAAGAACCACGAGGCACGCGACGTGCGGGTCTGGCCGTCCGCCGAGGCGAGCCTCGCCCGGCTCGTCGAACGCGCCGAGGTCAACTGCCTACTCCCCCGCCCCGCCGGCTACGCCCACGACTGGATCACCCGCGCCGAACGCACCCTCGCCGCCGCCACGGTAGAGCTCGGCTGGCCGCCACGTACCCGCAACCACGCGCTGCGCCACCACTTCGCCTGCTACTCGCTCGCCCCTCCCCCGGTCGGCCACGGCATCGACCTCGGCAAGCTCAGCGAGCGCCTCGGCCACGCCACCTCCGAGTACACCGCCCGCATCGACATCCACTCCCTCAGCCCCCAGGTCAACTGGCAACACTGAGGTCCGCGTGAGGATGGGTCAACCACTCAGCTTCGCTGCAGTGGGCGTGTGCCTCTGATTGCGAGGCGACACATCGGCGAGGGTTGATGCTCGACGACCCAGCACGGGCTGATCAGGCGGTCGGCTCCACGTCTCGCCTGGCAACGGGCAGCAGTTCCTGAGGGCGTGCCGGCACGAGGTCGCCCTGGGTTGGGCCTGACCCGAGGCTGACCGTGAGTGCCGGCACGTTCGGGCTGTCGAGCATCAAGGGGTTGGTCTCGAGTGCCATACGGATCGCCTTCTCGAGATGTTGGGGCGTGATCTCGTTCAAGAGACCAGCGAACGCCTGGTCATCGTCCTCGATGATCGTGGCGTTCTGGAGGTCCCTCATCTGCTCGCGGGCGAAGGCCACCGCCGCCACCGCACGGGCGAGGCGCTGCTGCGCTTCAGCACTGCTCATGACGGGGCCGGGCATCTCCACATTGTGCGGCGGCTCGCTGACCCGTACAGAAGGCTTGGCTTCGTTCACCGCGAGCACATCCGTCAGGTCCGTATCGTCAGAACCTGCGCGGCGGTTCGTGCGCTTGACCGCCGAGATGACCTTGCGTGGGGCCGCCTTGATTGCGGGAACGGCCTTCTCCTTGAGCGTGGGCACCGCCTTGTCGTTCCACCAGTTCTGGACGTGCGGCGCGGCCTTCTCGACGCTGTAGATCACGAGATTCGTCAGGACTTGAGCGATGACCTCGACAACGACATCGACCTCCTGATCGCGCCGAGGTGGCGCGTCGTCGCTGTCATCGTCGCTGTCGTCGTACTCAAAGAGATTCGCGTGGCCGATGAGTTTGCCTGTGTCTTCGTCGAACAGCAGTCCGCGCAGCCCGCCCTCGGCATCCTGAGCGAGGCCGAGTCGGGCGCCATCAGGCACCTCAGCTTCTACGAGTTTCCGGGCCATCTACCCTCCCTGGATGCTGCACTTTCGCACGGCCAAGCCTCAGGCCGGCGCAGCCATTCACGCTAGCCGCAGGGTGCCCCGTTCCTACAAGGGTCACAATGCCGAACACCCGGAGTGCTCGGACGGCCCTTCCGATCCTGTCCGGATCAGTCCGTGCTGGCCGCGCTGTGGATGTCGACGAGGAACATGTCGTCGCTGCGAACCACCACCACGAGTTCGTCCTGGGCGCGGGTGAGTCCCACGTAGAGAGTGCGGCGGTCCTGTCGGAGCCGGGTGGCACCTGAGCCGGGGCGGCCACCG
>CAIYRJ010000075.1 GCA_903928615.1 uncultured Actinomycetes bacterium
CACGGAGGACGGCTCATCGATGCGGGCGTCGAGCTCGCGCGCGGAGAGCGCCTTGCCCAGCGCCTCGCCGAAGGTGCGCCCGAGCGCGAGCACCTCCCCGACGCTCTGCATGTACGTGGAGAGCGGCACGCGATCCTCGGTGAGCTTCTCGAACGCGAATCGCGGCACCTTGACCGCCACGTAGTCGAGGGTGGGCTCGAATGAGGCCGGCGTCACCTTCGTGATGTCGTTCGGAAGCTCGTCGAGCGTGTAGCCAATGGCCAGTCGCGCCGCGATGCGCGCGATCGGGAAGCCCGTGGCCTTCGACGCCAGGGCGGATGACCGCGACACGCGCGGGTTCATCTCGATCACCACCATCTCGCCGGTCGCGCGGTTGAGCGCGAACTGCACGTTGGCACCGCCCGTCTCCACGCCCACCGCGCGCACCACCTGGATCGCCGCGTCGCGCAGCAGCTGCTGCTCGCGGTCGTCGAGGGTCATCGCCGGCGCCACGGTCACGGAGTCGCCGGTATGCACGCCCATGGGGTCGAGGTTCTCGATCGTGCACACGATCACCGCGTTGTCGTTGCGATCGCGCACGACCTCGAGCTCGATCTCATCCCACCCCGTCACCGACCGCTCCATGAGCACCTGCGAGATGGGACTGGCCGCGAGGGCGTTCGTGACCACGGGCTCGAGGTCGTCCGGGGTGAGCGCCACCCCGCCGCCCTCGCCGCCGAGTGTGAACGCCGGGCGCAGGATGATCGGGTAGCCGAGCGCATCCGCGGCCTCGCGGGCGCCCTGAAGGTCGGTGGCGATGCGGCTGTCGAGCACCGGCACCCCGACCTCGCGCATGCACTCCTTGAACAGATCGCGGTCCTCGGCCCGGCGGATCACATCAACGTCGGCGCCGATGAGCTCGACCCCGTGCCGCTCCAGCACGCCGGCCTCGGCCAGGTCGATGGCGAGGTTGAGCGCCGTCTGGCCGCCGAGGGTCGGCAGGATGGCGTCCGGTTGCTCGGCCTGGATGATGCGCTCCGCCGCCTGCACGTCGAGCGGCTCCACGTAGGTGCGATCGGCCACGCCCGGGTCGGTCATGATCGTGGCCGGGTTGGAGTTGACGAGGACGATGCGGTAGCCCTCGTCCCGCAGCGCCCGGCAGCCCTGCGTGCCGGAGTAGTCGAACTCACCGGCCTGGCCGATGACGATCGGTCCGCTTCCCAGCACCATGATCGTGCGGATGTCCTCGCGCCGCGGCATCAGGCAGCCACCCGATCGCGGAAGGCACGGAACAGGTACGTGGCGTCGTGGGGCCCGGGCCTCGCCTCGGGGTGGTACTGCACCGAGGCGGCCATCAGGTCGTGGGCGGCGATGCCCTCCACGCTGCCGTCGAACAGGCTCGTGCGCGTCACCTCCACACCGTCGGGAAGCGAATCGGCAACCACCGCATAGCCGTGGTTCTGCACCGTGATCTCCACCACGCCGTCCTCGGCGCGCTGCACGGGATGGTTCGCGCCGCGGTGCCCGAAGGGCAGCTTCTCCGTGCGCAGGCCGAGCGCGTGCGACAGCAGTTGGTGACCGAGGCAGATGCCGAACACCGGCACCTTCCCGAGCACGCCGGACAGCGCGTCGATCACCGGCACGCACGCCGCCGGGTCGCCGGGGCCGTTGCTGATGAACACCCCGTCGGGGCCGAGCGCGAGGATCTCCTCAGCCGTCGTGCCGGCGGGAACCACCTGCACGCGCATCCCGGACCCCGCGAGGCCGTTCAGGATGCCCTGCTTCATGCCGCAGTCGACCGCGACGATGGTCGGCCCATCGTCGCCGAGCGCGCGCCGGTCGCCCGCGGCCTCGACCGAGAGATCGCGCCCATCGAGGTGCGGGTGCTCGCGCACCAGCGCCAGCAGCTCCTCGGCGCCCAGCTCGGTGCTCACGCCGCCCCGCATGGCGCCGTTGTCGCGAAGGTGGCGCACGAGGCGCCGCGTGTCGGCGTCCTCCACGGCCACCACGCCCTGCGCGGCGAGCCATGAGCGGAACCCCACCGGCCCGGCCACCCCGGGTGCATCGCCGATGCGCGTGGCGATTACCGCGCCGGGCCACACGCGCCCGCTCTCGAGCGCCTGGTCGCCGGTGCCGTAGTTGCCGATCATCGGCGCGCTGAACGTGAGGATCTGGCCGAGGTACGACGGATCCGTGACGGCCTCCTGGTACCCGTTCATCCCGGTGGTGAACACCATCTCGCCGAGCGCCGTGCCCGGCGCCCCGACGGACCGGCACGGCAGCACCATGCCGTCCTCGAGCACGATCAGCGCGTCGCTCATCGCACCAGCGCCGAGATCGCCTTGAACTCCGGCCCACCGGCCTGCCCGAGCATCTCGAACAGCACCATCTCGGCCGACGTGACATGCGCGCCCGCCCGGGCCGCCTTGTCGAGCCCGGCCTGCCTGTTCGCGGGCGTGCGCGAGCTCACGGCGTCGGCGGCCACGTGCACCGAGGCGCCGCGCGAGAGCAGGTCGTGCACCGTCTGGTTGACGCACACGTGCGACTCCACCCCGCAGACCACCCAGGTGTCGCACCGCGCGGCGTCATAGGCGTCCTCGAAGCCCTCCACCCCGCACGCCGAGAACCGCGTCTTCTCGATGATCGGCGTGCCCTCGGGCAGGCGGTCCGCGAGCGCCTGCACCGTGTGCCCGAGCCCCTTGGGGTACTGCTCGGTGACGATCACCGGGCGCCCCATCAGGCCGAAGCCCTCGGCGAGCAGGCCGCAGTTCGCCACCACCTCGTCAAACCCGTCGATCACCGGCGCGAAGGCGTCCTGCACGTCGATGATGACCAGGCCCGCGTCCTCACGTGCGGCGAGCGCCGGATGGCGATTGCTCATGAATCCCTCCGGTAGACGTCCTGGCCGCCGGCCAGGGTCATGACGATGCGGCCCGTGAGGGGCATGCCCTCGAAGGCCGCGTTGCTGGACTTGCTGGCATAGGGCCGCTCGCCCACGGTGTCGGTGGCCTGCAGGTCCACCAGCGCGAGGTTCGCCTGCGCGCCATCGGCCAGCGTGGGCACGGGCAGCCCGAAGATCTCGGCCGGCCTCGAGCTCATCCTGAGGATGAGGTCCTCGAGCGACATCCGGCCGCCGAGGACCAGCTCCGTGTTGCACGCCGCGAAGGCGGTCTCCAGGCCGATCACGCCGAATGGCGCCTCGGCGAAGGGGCTCTCCTTCTCGTCGCCCGGGTGCGGTGCGTGGTCGGTGGCGATCACGTCGATGGTGCCGTCCACCAGCGCCTCGATGAGCGCCTGGCGATCGTCCTCGCTGCGAAGCGGCGGGTTCATCTTGAAGCGGGCGGGGTCGGGGTCGTCACCCACCACCTCATCGGTGAGCAGCAGGTGGTGGGGCGTCACCTCGGCCGTCACCTGCACGCCGCGCTCCTTCGCCCGGCGGATCTCATCAACCGTCTCGCGCGCCGACACGTGGCAGATGTGGATGCGGCCGTCCTCGTAGCCGGCCAGCGCGCAGTCGCGCGCCACCTGCACGGCCTCCGACACGCCGGGGATGCCGGCAAGCCCGATGCGCGCGGACACCGTGCCCTCGTGCATCACCCCGGGTCCGGAGAGGCTCATGTCCTCCTCGTGCAGCGTGAAGAGCAGGCCAGTGGCCCGCTGGTACTGCAGCGCCCTGCGCATCACCAGCGCACTCCCCACGGGCACGCCGTCGTCCGACAGCGCGGCGGCGCCGGCCTCGGCCAGGTCGCCGTGCTCGGTGAGCGACTCGCCCTGCTGGCCCACGGTGATTGCGGGGATGAAGCCCGTGGGCACCACGGCCTCGCGCGACGCCCGCTCGAGCAGCGAACCGAGGATGCTCGGGTTGTCGGTGGGCGGCTGGGTGTTGGGCATCGCGAGCACCGTCACCACGCCTCCTGCGGCTGCGCTCGCGGTGCCGGTGGCGATGTCCTCGGCATGCTCCTTGCCCGGGGTGCGCAGGTGCACGTGCACGTCCACGATGCCGGGGATCACCGTGAGCCCGGCGCCGTCCACCACCTCCAGGCCCGCTGGGTCGCCGCCGACCACCCCATCGCGGATCACCAGGTCCCCGGTGCGGTCGATGCCCGCGGCGGGGTCGAGGATGCGCGCGCCGCGGATCACGACGTTCGCCGGCGCGCCCGGGCGCTGCGGCAGGCGCACGCGCGGGTTCGGGGCCACGATGCTCATGCGGCCTCCAGGGCCACGGCGCCCTCGTCCTCGCCCGGCTCGCTCGCCGCCTCCGTCAACACGTCGTAGAGCACCGCCATCCGCACCACCAGTCCGTTCGCCGCCTGGGCCTCGATGAGTGAATCCGGGTCGTCCACGACGGCCCCGCTGATCTCGACCCCGCGGTTGACGGGGCCCGCATGCATAACGCGCTGCCCGGGGCGCAGGCGCGCGTGGTTCACCTGGTACATCCGTGCGTACTCCTCGAGCGAGGGCACGAAGCCCCCCGCGCCCATGCGCTCGAGCTGCATGCGCAGCACGTACACGATGTCGGCGTCGGCGATGTCCCGGATGTCGGCCGACACCTCCACCCCCAGCGCCTCGGCGAGGTGCCGCGGCACGAGCGTGGGCGGGGCCACGACGGTGACCCGCGCGCCCATCATGGTGAACGCCTGGATGTCCGACCGGGCCACGCGTGAGTGCAGCACGTCGCCCACGATGGCCACGTGCATGCCGGCCAGCGGGCCGACCTCCTGCTGGATGGTGAAGACATCCAGCAGCGCCTGGGTGGGGTGCTCGCCCGTGCCGTCGCCGGCGTTCACGACCGCCGCATCGGTGTAGCGGCCCGCCACGGCGCACGCGCCCACCTGGGGGTGGCGGATGATGAACACGTCAGGCTCGTAGGCCTCGAGGGTGAGGATGGTGTCCTTCAGGGTCTCGCCCTTGTCCATGCTCGTGCCCTGGCCCTTGATGCTCACCACATCGGCCGACAGGCGCTTGGCCGCGAGCTCGAACGAGGTGCTCGTGCGGGTGGATGGCTCGAGGAAGAGGTTCACCACCGTGCGCCCGCGCAGGGTGGGCACCTTCTTGATGTCGCGATCCATCACGGACGCGAACCTGTCCGCCGTGCCGAGGATGCGCCCGATGTCGTCGGCGCCGAGGTCGGCGATGCGGATCAGCGATGACCGGCTCATGAGCCCTCCTCCAGCAGCACCTCGTCGCGCCCGTCGATCTCGGCCAGGCGCACGGTGATGCGCTCGTCGCGGTTCGTGGGCAGGTTGCGCCCGACGTAGTCGGGACGTATCGGCAGCTCGCGGTGGCCGCGATCGACGAGCACGGCCAACTCCACCTTGGGCGGGCGGCCGTAGTCGAACACCGCGTCGATGGCGGCGCGGATCGTGCGCCCCGTGAAGAGCACATCGTCCACGAGCACCACCGAGTGGCTCGTGATGTCGAAGTCGAGGATGGTCTCCCCCACCACCGGCACCACGCCGCGCCGGCCGCCACCCACGCCGACGTCGTCGCGATAGAGGGCGATGTCCACCGAGCCGATGGCCGGGGCCTCGCCCGAGAACTCCTCGATGAGCACGCGCAGGCGCTCGGCCAGCGGCACGCCCCGCGTGTGGAGTCCCACCAGTGCCACTGCCGACGCGTCGGGGTGATGCTCGACGATCTCGTGCGCGATGCGCGCCACGGTACGGCGGCACTGATCGGAATCGATCAGGACCTTCCCCATCTTCGCATGCTCCTTCCCGGCCTCACGGGACCGGCCTTAAAGGCTTGCGTCGCCCAGCGTAGCAGGGTGGTCGGCGGCGGCCAGATCCTCCCGCGCGCCCTTCCCCAGGCGGTCCTGAACCGCGATCAGGTGCGGCTCGCCGCGCTCGCGGAATGGAATCTCCACCTGGTCGAAGTCCCGCGGCACGATCACGCCGGGGAACTCCCGCTCGGCCTCGCGGCGCACCTCGCGGGGCTGCACGCGCGTGCTCACGTGCGTGAGGGCGAGCATCCGCACGCCCGCCCGCGCCGCGAGCGCGCCGGCCTCCCGGGCCGTGGAGTGCCGGGTCTCGAGCGCACGCGGAGCATCCTCGTGGCAGAAGGTGGCCTCATGGATCAGCAGGTCCGCGCCCCGCGCAGCCTCCTCCGTGCCTGCGCAGGGACGGGTGTCGCCCGAAAACACAACCACCCGCCCATCACGGGCCTCCCCCATGACCTGCCCGGGGCGCACCACCTCGCCGGACTCGAGGGTCACCTCGCCGCCGCGCTGCAGCACGCCGAACGCCGGCCCATCCGGCACCCCGAGGGCGCGGGCGGCATCGACGTCGAACGCACCGGGGCGGTCGTCCTCCACCACGGCGTAGCCCAACGAGCGCACCCCGTGGTCGGTGTGGAAGGCGCGGATCACCACGTCGTCGTCGCGCAGCACCTCGCCGGCGCCGGTTTCGGCCACCTCGAGGTGGAAGGGAAGGCGCCCGATGAGCGGGTGCAGGGTCACCATCAGCTGGTCGAGCCCCTCCGGTCCGATGATGAGAAGCGGCTCCTCGCGTCCGCGGAGCGCGAATGTCTTGAGCATTCCGGGTAATCCGAGGAAGTGGTCGCCATGCAGGTGCGTGATCAGCACCAGGTCGACGTCCGCCAGCCCCACCCCCGAGCGCAGCAGCTGCCGCTGCGTGCCCTCGCCGCAGTCCACCAGCCAGCGGCGACCGCCCCGGCTCACCAGGGTGGCCGATGTGCCGCGCGCGGCGCTCGGCACCGAGGCCGAGGTGCCGATGAATGTGACGACCAGGTCCACGGGCCGACTCTACGCGGCGCTTCGCACCAGGTCGGGGTCGAGATCGGCGCCATCGCCGTCGAGGTCCACGAACCTCACCGCCAGGGGCCCGCGGGCGGGGGCGTCCATCACGGCCATCGAGTGGCGCGGCTGCCTGCGCCGGTCAGTGGCGCTGCCCGGGTTGAGGATCAGGAACCCATCATCGGCGACCGCCAGGAGGGGGATGTGCGAGTGGCCGAACACCACCGCATCGCACTCGGGGAAGCGCCGCCGCAGCCGCTCGAGTCGCCCGGCCTCCGCCCCGCCGTTGTGCACCACGCCGAGGAGGCGACCACCGGGCAGCGCCACCTCTGCCGTGGTCGGCACGGCCTTCCTCACCGCCGCGTCGTCGGCGTTTCCGCTCACCGCCACCACCGGCGGCCCGATGGCCTCGACCGCACGCAGCGCGCCGATGTCGGCGAGGTCGCCGGTATGCACGATGAGGTCGGCGGCACGGCACTGCGCCACGCAGGAGTCCGGGAGCGCCGACCCGCGCCGCGGGAAGTGGGTGTCCCCCAGGATGGCGATTCGCATGGCGTGTCTACACTAGGCCCGCGAGCGCGCGTAGCTCAGTGGATAGAGCACTGGCCTCCGGAGCCAGGGGTCGCAGGTTCGAATCCTGCCGCGCGTGCTGAATCGGGGCCGCCCGCAGGGCTAGGGCGCCAGCGGGAAGGGACTGTCATCGGGATCGCCCAGCGCGATCGTGCCGAGCATCTTCGGCGGCTTCAGGACCGTGACGATGGTGATCACCTGGCCCTCGGGCGTGGTGGCGTAGTGCTGCATGCCCTTGGGCTCGTACAGGCCGTGGCCGGCCTCGATCACCGCGCGGGTTCCCGCCGGGATCGGCACCCTGCGGGGGTCCTTGCCGGGGCGCGGAATCGTCTCGTACGCGGTGCCCTTCACCACCGAGTAGTGCAGGCGACCGCGCATGATCCACGCCACCTGGCTGCCCGGGTGGTAGTGCCATGGCAGCGTGGTGTTGCGGGGAATCGTCACCTTGTACATCGCGAGCCCGAGTCCGGGCGCGCCGGCCGCGGGGCCGCCGGATACGTCGAGGCGCTCCGCCCCCTCCGTGGGTATCCCGACGGCGGGAGCGGATGCGGCGACGGCGCAGAGGGCCACAGCGGCGATGGCGGGGAGTCTCCTCACGCCTCGCAGCGTACCCGCCACAGGACAGGCGAGTACGCTCCGCGCGTGGACGAACCCGTGTGGAGCGTGGCGCTGCCGGAGGGCGCGGAGCCGCCATTCATGGTGTGGGTCAATGGATCCCCCCGCGAGGAGGGCGAGCACTACACCGTGGAAGGACGCTGGCTGCGCTTTTCCACGCCCCTCGTGCCCAAGACCCGGGCGCCCAAGCGCGGCGTGGGACGGCGCATGGCGCTTCTGGCGGGCGTAGGCGTATACGGAGACCAGAAGGCCGACGTCGTCGACCTGCGGTACCACCGGAATGGCGTGATCCAGCACGCCACGGAGCTGCCGATCATTCCCCCCGAGGCCGCGGCGCCGACTGACCCGACCCCGTGACCGGCCCCGCCCTCGACGGGCTGATCCTCGGCGAGGACCACTACCCGTCGGACGACGTGGCCCTCGAGGTGATCATCACCCTGGTCTGGTGGCACCTTCTGGCTGTCCTGATCGTCATCGGGTTTGCCCTCGCCGCCATCGACATCGGCGGGTACGAGGACGTCACCCCATTCCCGTGGGGCTGGGTGGCGGCGGTGCTCACGATCGCCATGGTCCAGCTCACCGCCGGCCTGCTCATCGACCGCCGATACGACCCCACGGCCACCGACGGGCTGTGGCCGATGCCCTGGTACCCCATCGGCTACTGGTTCATCGTCGGGTGCACCACCCCTGCGGTCACCATCCCGACGCTGCTGAAGCCCGGGAGCGGAACGCACGTGACCTGGAAGGTCGATCGCAGCCGCGAGTAGCGGCCGGCAGGCTCAGGCCTCGTGCAGCGGCCCGGGGCGGCCGAAGAAGTAGCCCTGCCCCAGCGGGATGCCCGCCTCGATGAGGATGTCCCGTTGGGCGGCCTCCTCCACCCCCTCGGCGAGCACCTCGATGCCGAGTTGCTGGGCGAGTTCGGCAAGCGTGCGCACCACCATGCTCGCGCGGTCGGCATCCGGCCCGATGAGGTCGGTGATGAGCGAGCGATCGAGCTTGAGCCGCGAGACCGGGAGGCTGCGCAGGTGGGCGAGCGACGTGGTGCCGGCGCCGAAGTCGTCGATCGCCACGCGCACGCCCGCGTCGCCCAGCGACCGAAGGATCTGCGCGACGTCGGGGTCGCGATCGAAGCGCACGCGCTCCGTGAGCTCGAGCACGAGGGAGCTCGGCGTCACCCGCGCCTCGCGCAGGTCGGACTCCACTACATCGGGGAGCGCCGCCCGGATGCTCACGGGCGACACGTTCACGCTCACCTCGGTGCCCGGCACGGCCCCCCTCGCGAGGTCGCTCAGGGCCCTGCGCAGCACGTAGCGGTCGATCTCCTGGATGATCCCCATGTCCTCGGCGAAGGGGATGAATTCATCGGGCGGGATCAGGCCCATCTCGGGGTGCCGCCAGCGCACGAGCGCCTCGGCTCCGATGGGCTCCCCCCCGGGCAGCCGGACGATCGGCTGGTAGTGCACCACCAGCTGGCCCTCGGTGACCGCGGCGGCGAGATCCGACCGGATCGCCGCGGTGCGCGCGCGCGTCTCCTGAGTGTCCTCGTCGACGACCATGCACGTCAGCCCGAACGTGGGGGTCTGCCGCAGGGCGTCCTCGGCCACCGAGACGAGGTCTCCCGGGGTGGCCTCCACGCCGTGGCCCGTCGTGGCCACGCCGGCCGTGAGGCCGACGTGCACCGACACCGACGG
>CAIYRJ010000076.1 GCA_903928615.1 uncultured Actinomycetes bacterium
CCCATGAGCATCGCGCGACAGAGCAGGTTGCCCTCGTCCTCGGGCACCTCGCCCGCTCCCTCACCCTCCACGTGCACCTCGAGCGGACCGGGGCGGCGGCGGATGATCACCTCGTTCGCCAGGTCGAGTGCCAGTGCCAGCACGTCGAAGCCCGGGCCGAGGTTGGCCGAGGTGGCCGGCGCGGTGATGGTGAGCGCGGTCGGGTCAGTCGCCATAGAGGGCCTTCTCGGCAGCGTCGTAGTCGGCCGGGATCTCGATGACGCCACCGCTCTGGGCGATGGCGGTGTCGGGGTCCTTCAGGCCGTTGCCGGTGAGCACGCACACCACGCGCTCGCCGGTGGTGAACCTGCCGGCGGCATGCGCCTTGATGAGGCCCGCCACGCTCGACGCCGACGACGGCTCGCAGAACACGCCCTCGCTCGAGGCGAGCATGCGGTAGGCGGCGAGGATCTCCTCGTCGGTCACGCTGTCCACGCCGCCCCCGGAATCGGTCATGGCCGCCATGGCCTGCTCGCCGCGCACGGGGTTTCCGATGCGGATCGCCGTGGCGATGGTCTCGGGAGAGGTGACCACCTCGCCGCGCACCAGCGGCGCCGATCCCTCGGCCTGGAAGCCCATCATGCGCGGCAGGCGCGACGAGCGACCGGCCTCGCGGTACTCGCCGAAGCCCATCCAGTAGGCCGAGATGTTGCCGGCGTTGCCCACGGGGATGCACAGCACGTCGGGCGCGTCGCCCAGGGCGTCGCACACCTCGAACGCGGCGGTCTTCTGCCCCTCGAGCCGGAAGGGGTTGAGCGAGTTCACGAGCGCGATGGGGTGGTTCTCCGACAGCTCGCGCACGATGCGAAGCGCATCGTCGAAGTTGCCGTCCACCGCCAGCACCTTGGCGCCGTAGATGAGCGCCTGGGCCAACTTGCCGAGGGCGATCTTGCCGCCCGGGATGATGACGGCGCATGTGAGCCCCGCGCGCGCGGCGTAGGCGGCTGCGGCGGCGGAGGTGTTGCCGGTGCTCGCGCAGATCACGGCCGTGGCGCCCTGCTCCACCGCCTTGCTCATGGCGAAGCACATGCCGCGGTCCTTGAACGAGCCCGTGGGGTTGAGGCCCTCGAGCTTCACGTGGACGTCGAGCTCGAGGCACTCCGAGAGCTTGTCCAGGCGCACCAGCGGCGTGGCGCCCTCGCCCATGCTGATCACCGGCGTGGCGTCGGTCATGGGGAGGAACTCGCGGTAGCGCTCGATGAGCGGCGTGCCGCGCAGGGCCGACGAGGTCATCGCGGGGCCTCGCCGCTCCCGACCACCGCGATGAGCACCGGCGGGGCGGTGACCTCCGGCATCTCGGCGAGGCGGCCGATGGCCTCGGCCACCTGCGCCTCGGGGCTGCGGTGCAGGATCATCACGAGGCGCGCGCTGTCGCCCTCGCCGCGCTGCAGCACGGTGAGGATCGACACGCCGCTCTCGCCGAGCACCGAAGACACGCGGGCGAGCACGCCCGGCTCATCGGCCACCTCGAGGCGCACGTAGAAGGCGCTCTCGAGGGCGTCGTCGGCAGCCATGGGGCGCCCGGCGTCGGCCAGCGCGCCGCCGAGGAACGAACCCGGGCGGCTGCCGAGTATCGAGAGCACGTCGCTCACCACGGCCGAGGCGGTCTCGGTGCCGCCGGCGCCGGGGCCCACCAGCATGATCTGCCGCACCCTGCTGCTCTCGAGCAGCACGGCGTTGTCGGCGCCGCCGATAGCCGCCAGCGGGTGGTCGGCCGGCACGAGCGCGGGGTGCACCCGCACCGACACCGCATCATCCACCAGGCGGGCCACGCCGAGCAGCTTCATCACGAAGCCGAGCTCGGATGCGATGTCCACGTCCTCCGACTGCAGCGAATCGATGCCCGAGTAGGGCACGTCGTCGATCAGCACCCGGGTGTGGAAGGCGATCGAGCAGAGGATCGCCATCTTGGCCGCGGCATCCGCCCCACCGACGTCCTCGGTGGGGTCGGCCTCGGCATACCCCAGGTCCTGCGCCTGCGCGAGGGCATCTGCATACGACATGCCGCTGCCCCGCATCTCGCTGAGGATGTAGTTGGTGGTGCCGTTCACGATGCCCATCACCGAGTCGATCTCGGCGGCGAGCAGGCTCTCGCGCAGCACCTTGATGACCGGGATCGCCGCGCACACCGACGCCTCGAAGCGGATCTCGCTGCCGCCCTCCTCGGCGGCGGCCAGCAGCTCGGGGCCGTGGCGGGCGAGCAGCTGCTTGTTGGCGGTCACCACCGACGTGCCGTGGCCGAGGGCGCGCAGCAGCCAGTCGTGGGTGGGGTCCACCCCGCCCATCACCTCGATGATGATGTCGATGGAGTCGTCGCCGAGGATCTCCTCAGGGTCGGTGGTGAGCACCGACGCGTCAACGCCCGGGCGATCGGCCTGCAGGTCGCGCACGAGCACCTTCACCACCTCGATGCGGTGGCCGGTGGCGCGCTCGATCGTGCCGGCGGTCTCATGGAGGATGCGCAGCACCCCCTGCCCCACCGTGCCGCAGCCCAGCATGCCGATGCGGATGACGTCGCTCACAGGTCCCTCGCCACCAGCTCGGCGTAGGTCTCGCGGCGCACCACCAGCGTGGCCTCGCCGTTGTCGACGAACACCACCGCGGGGCGCGTGACGCCGTTGTAGTTGCTGGCCATGGCCACACCGTAGGCGCCGGTGGCGGGAAGGCACACCAGGTCGCCCGGCCCGATGGGCGGAAGGTCGGCCTCCTGGATGAGCACGTCGCCGCTCTCGCAGTGCTTGCCCACCAGGCGAAGCACCTCGGTGGCTTCGGCCTCGGGGCGCTCGGGAAGCAGGGCCTCGTACACCGCGCCGTAGAGCATGGGGCGCATGAGGTCGCTCATGCCGCCGTCCACCGCCGCATAGCGGCGCACGCCGGGGATGTCCTTGGTGCCGGTCACGCGGTACACGGTGATGCCGGCGCGGCCCACGATGCTGCGGCCGGGCTCCACCATCACGCGGGGGCGCGGAAGGCCCGCGGCGTCCCACTCCTCCGACACGGAGTCCATCACCATGTCGGCGAAGGCCTCCACCGAGGGCGGCTCGTCGTCGCGGGTATAGGCGATGCCGAGGCCGCCGCCCATGTCCATGACCGTCAGGTCGTCCCCGCCCTGCTCCTTCACGAAGGCGGCCAGCAGCTGGGCGGCCAGGCGGTAGGCGCCGATCTCGAAGATCTGCGACCCGATGTGGCAGTGCAGCCCCACGAGGTTGATGTTCGCGGCGGCGCGGCATGCGGCCACCGCGGCGGCGGCCAGGCCGCCCTCCAGCGAGAAGCCGAACTTGCTGTCGATCTGACCGGTGGAGATGTACTGGTGGGTCGACGGCTTGACGCCCGGGGTCACGCGCACGAGCACGTCCTGCGTGCGGCCGCGCTCACCGGCAAGGCGGTCGAGCAGGGCGATCTCGTCGAGGCCGTCCACCACCACGAGGCCCACCATGGCGTCGAGCGCCTCGCCAAGCTCGCGGGCGTCCTTGGCGTTGCCGTGCATCACGATCTTCTCGGCCGGAAAGCCCGCGTGAAGTGCCATGAACAGCTCGCCGCCCGAGGCGACGTCCACGCGCAGCCCCTCCTCGTGCGCCATGCGCAGCAACGCCTGGGCCCAGAAGGCCTTGCTGGCGTAGATCACCTCGGCCTGGGCGTCATGCGCGCGGAAGGCCGATACGTATCGGCGCATGGTGTCGCGCAGGAGCCCGCCGTCATAGATGACGAGAGGGGTCCCGAACTCCTCGGCGAGCGCGACCACGTCGCACCCGCCGACGGAGAGATGGCCCTCCGGCGTCGTGCTGGCCGACGGCGGAAGAACCTGTGAAAGCGGCTGCATAAGCCGGGGGACAGTAGCAATGCGAGGTAGTCTCGCGCGCCATGGCCACGCCCCCTGAGCACGTGACGATCCCCTCCCACGACGGCCTGGAGCTGAGCGCGCTGGTCCTGCCCCCCGGGCCCCCGGTGACAGTCACCGGGGGCCCGGGGGTCGTCGTGCTCCATGGCTTCGGGTCGCGCAAGGAGAATCACCTCGACTTCGCCGTGCGGCTCTCGGATGCCGGCATGTGGGCGCTCGTTCCCGATCTGCGCGGACACGGGGAGACCGGTGGGGCGATGGACGAGGGCATGATCGGGGACGTACTCGCATGCCTTGATCACCTGGAGGAGCGCGGTGCCGGACCCCTCGGGCTGCGTGGGTCGTCGATGGGCGGCTTCCTCTCGCTGGTCGCCGCGCCCATGCACCCTCGGGCGCGCGCACTCGTGGCCATCTGCCCCGCGCGCCCGGAGCCGCTCGCCCGCAGGCTCGAGGCCGACTGGCCGCTGGAGCACTCCCTCGAGCGCGCCGCGTGGCGCGACGACGGCATCGCCCGGGGCTTCTGGCACGCCCGCGACGACGAGGTGGTGCCCTGGGGCAACACCTTCCACCTGCACTCGCGGGCGCCACAGCCCACGCACCTGCGCATCACCATGGGGGGCAGTCACCGCAGCCTGCAGCACGACCCGGCGGTGCAGGCCGACACCGTGGACTTCCTGGCGGCGCACCTGGGCGCCCGGCCATGACGGAGTCGCGTGCGCTTCGTGCGCTGGGACGCCAGGTGGCGGAGTGCACCGCATGCCCCCGGCTGGTGGCATGGCGCACCGCCGTGGGCGAGGACCCTCCCGCCCGCTACCGGGGCCAGGAGTACTGGTCGCGCGGAGTGCCCGGCTTCGGCGATCCCGACCCGTGGCTGTTCATCGTCGGGCTCGCCCCCGCGGCCCATGGGGCCAACCGCACCGGACGCATGTTCACGGGAGACCGCAGCGCCGACTTCCTCGTGGCCGCCCTGCACCGCGCCGGGCTGGCCAACCAGGCCGAGTCCGTGTCACGCGACGATGGCCTGCGCCTCATCGGCTGCCG
>CAIYRJ010000077.1 GCA_903928615.1 uncultured Actinomycetes bacterium
CGTGGCGATGGTGTCGTGGTCCTGCGCGGCGATGGAGTCGCACACCCACAGGCCGCCGGCCGTGAACATCGCGATGTCGTGCCGCACGCGGCGGGGCACCATGGCGCGCAGGGGCGCCCCCTCCACCAGTCGGGCGCGGGCGCGGCCAACCTCCATGCGCACCAGCTCGCGGAGCGCGGGCGATGCCGCCGGCGCGCGCAGGTCGTCCACCGACACGCCGAAGAGATCCATGTCCTCGCGGGGCAGGTACACGCGGTCGCGCTCATCGAGGTCGCGGCGGATGTCCTGCCAGAAGTTGACGAGCTGGAGCCCCTCGCAGGTGGCATCCGACAGCGCGACGCTCCGCGCGTCATCGATGCCGAGCACGCCCAGCACCATGCGACCCACCGGCGTGGCCGAGTGCGCGCAGTACCAGAGCAGGTCCTCGTGGGTGTCCCACCGGCTGACGCGCTGGTCGATGCGGTTGGCCTCCACGAGCCGCTCGAACTGCTCCACCGGCAGCCCGCGCCGCCGGATGACGTCGGCCGCGGCGACGAGCACGGGGTCGTCGCCATCGCCGCCGATCGCGGCGTGCAGGCCCGCCTCCCAGGCGTCGAGGGCCTCGAGGCGCTCCTCCGGCGTGGCCACCCCGGCGTCGCCGATGTCGTCGGTCACCCGGCAGTAGGCGTACACCGCGCGCATGTCGTCGCGCACATCGCGCGGGGCGAGCATGAAGGCGACGGGGAAGTTCTCGTCGTGATCCCGCGCGATGTCGGCGGCCCGGGCGCGGGCCTCGCCGGTGCTCACGCCGCGTACCGCCCGAGTGCCATCACCGGGAAGTACAGCCGGTAGTAGTGGTACTTGATCATGAAGTCGAGCGGGAATCCGGTGCCGGTGAAGGCGTCCTCGTCCCAGCCCCCGTCTGCCGCCTGCTCCCGCACGAGCCACGCGATGCCGCCCTCGATGGCGGGGTTTCCGGGGTCCGCGGCCATGAGGCCGATGAGCGCCCAGGCGGTCTGCGATGCGGTGGAGGGCCCGATGCCGGCCAGCGAGGCGTCGCGGTAGCTCTCGATGTCCTCGCCCCAGCCGCCGTCGTCGTTCTGGCAGGCCTGCAGCCACTCGACCGACCGGCGCACCCACGGCTCCCTCATGTCCACGCCACAGGCGGCGAGCGCCGGGAGCACCGACCCTGTGCCGTAGACGTGGTTCACGCCCCAGCGCCCCCACCACGAACCATCTTCACGCTGCGTGGCGCGCAGGTAGGCGAGGCCGGCCCGAACGGCCGGGTGCCCCACGGGCACGCCGCAGTGCACGAGGGCCTCGAGCACATGTCCGGTGACGTCCTCGGTGGGCGGGTCGATGACCTCGCCGAAGTCGCACACGGGGAACTGTCCCACCAGCCGGCTGGTGTTGTCCACGTCGAAGGCGCCCCAGCCGCCGTCCCTGCTCTGCATCGCGAGCAGCCAGTCGACCGCGCGCTGCACCACGCCGTCTCCGGGCGGCACGCCGGCCTTGAGCAGCGCGAGCAGCACCTCGGCGGTGTCGTCGGTGTCCGGGTACCACTCGTTGTGGAACTCGAATGCCCAGCCGCCGGCCTCACCCCGGCGGGAGATGCGGCGCCAGTCGCCCTCGCGGGTGATCTCGCGGGCCATGAGCCAGTCGCGCGCGCGATCCACGGCGTCGTCGTCGCCCGCGGTCCCGGAGTCATGGATGGCGATGGCCGCGAGGCAGGTGTCCCACACGGGTGAGATGCACGACTGGATGCGCAGCCGGCCCTCGCGGCGCAGCGCGAATGTCGAGAAGCCGTCGAGGGCACGCTCGATGACCGGGTGGTCGAGCGGCATGCCGAGCGCGTGCAGCGCGATGATCGAGTAGACCCACGGCGGCTGGATGCCCGCCCACGATCCGTCGACCTCCTGGCGGTCGAGGATCCACCGGCGGATGCGGCGCTCCGACGCACGGCGCACCGATGCGACCGGCCATCGGTTGTAGGTGCGCGCGAGCGGCATGAGGCGCCGCATCGTCGCGGTGAGCGGGCCAGGCGTGCGGGGCGGCGGCCCGTCCACGCTGCCGGGCGACTCGGCGAAGATCTCCTCGACCGAGGGCTCCTGCGGGAAGGTGGGGTTGCGCGAGAGCACCACCAGCAGGGGCACGAACGTGCCGCGCGCCCACGAGGCGAACCGGTACACCGAGAGCGGCGCGCGCGGGGGCAGCAGCATGAGCTCCGGCGCGGCGGCGGGCAGCGACTCCCAGGGGTACTTGCCGAGCACCGCGAGCCACAGGCGCGTGAAGAAGCGGGCCTTGTTCGCGCCGCCCAGCATGAGGATGCGGTCGCGCGCGCGGCGCATGGGCTCCGACTCGGCCGGCACCCCGGCGAGGCGGAGCGCGTACCAGGCCTCCACGGTCACGCTCAGGTCGCCGTCCGCGCCATGCCATACCGGCCAGCCGCCGTCGTCCCCCTGGGTGGCGAGGAGCTCGGCGGCGATCTCGCGGCGGTCGTCGTCGGTTGCGCGACCCAGCGCCTCGAGCAGGAACAGCTGCTCGGCGGTGATGGAGGCGTTCGACTCGAGCTCGCCCCACCAGAAGCCGGAAGGGTCCTGCAGCCCGCGCAGGTGCTGCGCGCCGCGGTCCGCCGCGATGCGCGCGGCCGCGCGCAGCTCGCCCTGGGTGAGGCTGCTCGTCATGCCGCCACCATGCCACGCGCCCCGGCGCGCTCGCGGAACCACTGCACGGCGTCGCCGACGGCCCGGTCGATGTCGGACTGCGGCAGCCCCAGCTCGGTGATCGCCCTCTGCGGCGAGAAGAACATCCGCGTGCGCGCGAGCAGCGCGCCATCCAGGGGCGCGCGCGGCTCGCGCCGGAGCAGCCGTCCCTCCACCAGCTCATCCACCGCGGCTGCGGCGATGGCAACGGCGTGGGGTATGCGCCGGGTGGGTGGGGGCGGCCCGCCGGCGCGGTGCACCAGGCCGAGGATCTGCTGCAGGGTCATGTTGCCCCAGGCGTTGCCGAGGATGTACCGGCGCCCCGGGTCACCGCGCTCGAGGGCGAGCAGGTGGCCGGCCGCGACGTCGCGGACGTCGACGATATTCAGGCCGGTATCCACGTATGCGGGTATGCGCCCGGCGAGGGCGGCGACGATGAGCTGGCCGGTGGGGGTGGGCCGGTGGTCCCCGGGTCCGATCGGCGCCGAGGGGTTCACCACGTAGCCCTCGAGCCCGCTCGCCACGGCGCGGCGCACGAGCGACTCCGCCTCCACCTTCGACTGCTTGTAGGCCCCGATCACCTGCGCCTTGGGCTGCAGCGTCTCCTCGTCACCGTGGGTCCCGTCCCCGGGGAGGCCGATGGTGGCCACGGATGAGGTGTGCACCATCGGCACCCCCGCGCGCCGCGCGGCGTCGATGACCACCTGCGTGCCGCCGACGTTCACCGCGCGCACCTGGGCGGCCCGCCGCCGGCTGAGTGAGTAGATGGCCGCCACGTGGAAGATGGCCTCGGCGCCTTCGGCCGCCCTGCGCACCGCGACCGGGTCGCGGACGTCGCCCTCCACCGGCTCGATGCCGTCGGGCAGGGCGCTGCCGGGGGTCCCGCCCGGGCGCACGAGCCCGCGCACCTCGAACCCGGCATCGCGCAGGTGCATGGCCACGTGCGATCCGATGAATCCCGTGGCTCCCGTGACGAGCGCGCGCCTCACGCCGCATCCCCCAGGGCCGCGGCGACGGCCGGCACGAGCCCACGCCGCGCCGCGCGCGCACCGCGCGCGAGGCGTGCCCATGCCGCGATGTCGGATGGCCGGCGGATGATGCGGCCGAGCACGCGCAGCGGGTGGACATCCCCGCGGTCATCCACCACGCCGGTGATGTCAGGCAGCACGTCGTCAGCCCGGTCGGTGACGGCCCGGATCGCGGCGAAGGGGATTCCCGCCCGCGCACAGGCGCGCGCGGTGCCCGCGCTCTCCATGTCCACCACGAGGCCGTCGAGCGCCCGTCGCTCCGCGGGCTGCGACACCACGCGATCCGCGGTGACCAGGGTGCCCCGCTGCGAACCGGCGCCGTGGGCGAGGGCGAGGTCGCAGTCCCAGGCATCGCCCGTGAGGGCATCCCGCACGCTCTCCGGCACCACCACGTCGCCGCGCTCGAGCGAGGGGTCCAGCGCGCCGCAGAACCCGACCGAGATCGCCGCGGTCACGCCGTCCGCGATGGCGGCGCTCGCGCGCTCCTCCGCCGGTCCGGCGCCCATCCCCGTGACGATCACGCGAACGCCGGGGCCGGCGAACCGGCGCAGCATGCGCTCCTCGGCCGGCACGGCGCACACGAGCGCGACCACGCCGCGACCCATCGCCGTCCTTCCCCCCGGCTCACCCGCGCGCGAGCGCGAGCAGGTCCTTCGGACTCGACATGGCGTCGAGGATGGTGGTCGCCTCGTAGCCGCAGTGCATGAGGCAGTTCGCGCAGCGCGGGTCGCGGTCGGTGCCGTACTTGTCCCAGTCGGTGTCCTCGAAGAGCTCGCGGATGCTGCCCACGTGCTTGTCGGCCAGCAGGTAGCAGGGTGACCGCCACCCCTCGACCGTGTACGTGGGCATGCTCCACGCCGAGCAGCGGTACTGGCGCTTGCCCTGCAGGAACTCGTGGAACAGCGGGTTGTTGTAGAAGGGGATGTCGAGCCCCTCGCAGCGCTCGTGCACCTCGGCGTAGAGCGCCTGTGCCTCGGTGCGCGCGAGGAACTGCTCGCGGTCATGGGTGACCGACTCGTAGTCGTAGCCCGGGGAGGTGATGCACCCCTCCACGCCCATGTCCTTGAGGTACGTGAAGAGCTCGACGTACTCCTCGGCCGGCGTGCCGCGGAAGATCGTGGTGTTCGTGCACACGCGGTACCCGCGCGCGATGGCCTCGCGCATGTGCGCGGTGGCCTTCTTGAAAACGCCCTGGCGGTCGACGGCGTGGTCGTGCACCGACTCCATGCCGTCGATGTGCACCACGAACGCAAAACGCTTGGTGGGCTCGATGCGGTCGAAGGCCTTGTTCATCAGGATGCCGTTGGTGCAGAGGTACACGAACCGGCCCTGGTCGATGATGCCGTGCACGATCTCGTCGATCTGCTTGTGGATCAGCGGCTCGCCGCCC
>CAIYRJ010000078.1 GCA_903928615.1 uncultured Actinomycetes bacterium
CAGCAGGTGGGTGACCCCGAGCTCCTTCATGGCCCACACGTTCGCCCGGTAGGGGATCATGTGGGGCGGGTACTGGTGGTGGTGGCCATGGCGCGGCAGGAACGCCACGCGACGTCCCCCGACATCACCGATCACGATGGTGCCGCTGGGCGCCCCGTAGGGGGTGTCCATCACCACTTCCTCGGTGTCCTGCAGGAACGAGTAGAAGCCCGACCCCCCGAACACCCCGATCTCCGCGCGCTGCTCGGCCACGGTGGCTACTTGTCCCCCGGCGTCCAGATCTTGCCGCCGCCCTCCGCGCCACCGGGCGTCCAGAGGTCGCCACCGGCCTGGCCACCGGCGGGCGGCCTCGGCGTCGGCGCGCCGCCGCCCTCGCCCTCTCCCCCGTCGGCGTCTCCGCGGGCGGCCTTGGCCTGCTCCACGAGCTCCGCGAACGCCATCTGCAGCTGTGCGAGCGGCTCGGCGAACGGCTTCGCGGCCTCCTCGCCCATGATGGCGTTGGTCACGGCCAGCAGCGCGCGCAGCGACTCGATCGCGAGGCCCGCCTGCGGGAGGTCGAAGTCCTCCTCGCCGCGCGGGCCCAGGCCCATGCGGATTGCGGCCATGTCGGTGAAGGTGGCCATCGTCTGGAAGACGACGTCCTGCACCGGGGTGGTCATCAGCCGTCGCAGCATCTCTGCCGCGACCATCTCCTCCTGGGTGAGCTCGCGCTCCTCCCCGTCGCCCTCAGGCGCAGTCGGCTCGTCAGTGCTCATGCGTTGCTCACCGTTCCCATCATCTCGAGTGCTTCCTCCGCCGAGCGACGCGTGCGCTCTGCGGCCTGTGCGTGCATCGCCACGAGGTCCTCCCCGGACTCCATGGCGCGAATCTGGCGCTGCGCGCCGTTGCCCTGATCCAGCATGACCGGGACCGCCGCGAGGAAGGGCCCGAGCCCCAGCCTGTCGTGCACCGGGGCGGTGAAGTCCAGCAGGGCGCGCACGGCGTCGCCCGTCATGCGCTCCTCGCCGGTGGCGAAGTCGATCATCTTCCCGCTCAGGCCATGGCGCTGCGCGCGCCAGAGGTTCTCCTCCAGCAGGCGCCCGGGGTGGGCCGGCAGCGGCTCCCCCGCGTCGTAGGCCTCGGCGAAGCGCGCGACGAGCGCGAGCGACAGGGCGAGGATTCCCATGCCCTCCACGAGGTCGGTCTGCCCATCGGCGATGCGCACCTCGATGGTGCCGAAGTCGTGGTGCGGGCGGATGCTCCACCAGATCTGCGTGCTCTCGACGATCGACCCCGTGCGCTCGAGCAGCCGCACGAAGTCGGCGTACTCCTCGAAGTCCATGAGGGGGTCGGGGATGCCGCAGCGCGGGAACGACCGCGTGAAGAGCGACGTGCGCGTGGAGTGCAGGTGCGTGAGGCGCCCCACGTACACCGCGCTGTTGGCCGACAGCGCCAGGATCTCCGGCAGCACGCTGCGCATGGCCGTGCACACGCGGATGGCGCGGTCGGCATCGCGCAGGCCCACGTGGATGTGCTGTGAC
>CAIYRJ010000079.1 GCA_903928615.1 uncultured Actinomycetes bacterium
ACGAGGTCCACCGAGACCTGGCCGAGGCGATGCAGGTATCCCCGCAGGGCGAGGCTGCCGATGCGCATGCTCATCGACCCTTCACTCTATTGGAGGGCCGCCGGATGCCCGCACGCCCTGTTGCAGAGGCACCCAGGATCAGGTCGACGAGGATCTCGGGATCCCGCATGGGAGGCGCGGATTCGCGCTCCCGCTTCACGAGCGCCACCGCATCGGGATCGTCCAGGCGATGCAGCCGCCCGTCCTCGATGAGCCGCGCGTCCACGGCACCGAGGCGACCCGCGAACGGGCTGTAGGCGGGCACGCCCAGCGCCACGGCCTCGCGGTTCATGGTGCCCCCGGCGCTGATCACCAGGTCGGACGCCGCGATGAGGCCCGGCCCGTCAACGGCGTGCTCGGGCACGATCACCCCGCGGCCACGCAGGGCCTGGCGCTGCTCGTCGATGCGGGGCAGCGCCACCACCTGCACGCGATCGGCCTGCGCCTCGAGCATGTCCACCACGCGCGCGAACACGTCGGTGGATGCCCCGCGGTGGTAGAGGGTGACCTCCGGCGGCGGCCGGAGCACCACGATCACCTTGTCCTCATCGAGGCCGAGCTCATCCACCACGGCCGAGGGGTCGGGCGGGTAGTCGGCGAGGTAGTACTCCTCCTTGAGGCCCGGATAGCGGATGAGCTTCGGCGGGCGGATGCCGTAGCGCGCGAGGGCCGACTCGGGGATGGCATCCGGCACGAGCACCCGTGACGCCAGGCGGCCGTTCGAGTGATGCATGGCCGCGGCGTGCTCGTAGTCGAACATCGTCACCTGCGGGATGCCCGCGAGGCGCGCCACCAGCGGTTGGTCGGTGCTTCCGTGCGCCACGGCCACGTCGAACCGCTCGGACCGCACCATGCGCGCCAGCTGCGCCGAGCGGGACGTCATGGCCCGGGCCTTGCCCGCCAGTCCGCCGCCGCCGTGCGCGCCCATGGTGCGATGCGGGATGCCGTACTTGTCGAGCAGCCCGATCGTCTGCGCAAAGTCGCGTGAGGTGACGACCACCTCATGGCCGCGCTCCTCCATCCGGCGGATGAGCGGCCGGAAGATCAGCACGTGCGGTGAGTTGGTGCAGTCGACCCAGACCCGCATGGGGCCTCCCCCGGTCGTCCTAGATGCGCTCGACGGCGCGGCCGACGGCCGCGACCACCTCGTCCACCTGCTCGCGCGTGAGGTTCGGGTGCATCGGCAGGGCGAGGCCGGTGTCCGCCCACTCCTCCGCCACCGGAAGGTCGCCCTTCGAGTAGCCCAGACCCTTGAACACCGGCTGCAGGTGCATCGGGATGCCGTAGTAGACGACGGCGCCGATGCCGTCCTCCACCAGCAGCTCGCGCAGGCGGTCGCGCTCGGGATGCCGCACCACGTAGAGGTGGTAGATGTGGCGCACCCCGTCGCGCTCCTCGGGGAGCGTGACGTACTGGCCGAGCCCCGCCTCGCGATACCAGTCGGCCACCTGCCGGCGTCGGTCGTTCCAGTCGTCCACGTGCGGCAGGAAGATGTTCACGGCCGCGGCCTGGATCTCGTCGAGGCGCGAGTTGTAGCCCACCTCGGTGAACACGACCTTGTCCTCCGAGCCGTGGAACCTCAGGCGCTTCACCGCGGCGCCGAGGTCGGGGTCGCTGCACACGACCATGCCGCCGTCGCCGATGCCGGGGAAGTTCTTCGTGGGGAAGAACGAGATCGTGGCGATGTCGCCCATGGTGCCCACGGCCCACTCCCCATCAGCCGACCCGAACGCCTGCGCGGCGTCCTCGATGACCGACAGGCCGTTCTCGGCGGCCGTGGTGAGGATGGGCGTCATCGAGGCGGCGTGGCCGAAGATGTGCACCGGGATGATCGCCTTGGTCTTGTCGGTGACCTTCTCCTCGATGAGGTCGGGGTCGAGGCAGGCGCCCACGGGCTCGACATCCACGAAGACCGGGGTGGCCCCGTGGCGCGCGATGGCCTCGGCGGTGGCGTAGAAGGTGTACGGCGTGGTGATGACCTCGTCACCGGGGCCCACGCCCAGCGCCTGCAGCGCGATGACCAGCGCGTCGGTGCCATTGGCCACGCCCACGCACGGTCGGTTGTCGAGGCGCTGGGAGACGGCCTCCTC
>CAIYRJ010000080.1 GCA_903928615.1 uncultured Actinomycetes bacterium
CCGTGGCCTGCGCCTCGGCGATTCCGGTGATCACGTCACCTGTGCGCGGGTCGCCCGGGTAGTTGGCGGCAGCCAGCACCACGGCCACCGATGCCCCGGGCGCCACGTCGACGGGCTTGTCGGCCAGCCCGCCTGCGGCGGCGGCCAGCAGCACCTCGCCCAGGTCGCCGTCCACGCGGGGAAGCAGGGCCTGGGTCTCGGGGTCGCCGAAGCGCACGTTGAATTCGAGAACCTTGGGGCCGCCGGGGGTCATCATGATCCCGGCGTACAGCACGCCGCTGAACGGCATGCCGCGGCGCGCCATCTCGGCGATCACCGGGCGATGCACCTCGTCCACCAGCTGGTCGGCCAGGTGGTCGGGGATGTCCGGAACGGGGGAGACCGACCCCATGCCGCCGGTGTTGGGCCCGGTGTTGCCCTCGCCGATCGGCTTGTAGTCGCGCGCGGCGGGGAAGCGCGCCACGGCCGTGCCGTCGCTGATGGCCAGCAGCGATACCTCGGGCCCGGTGAGCCCCTCCTCCACCACCACGGTGCGGCCGGCGTCGCCGAACACGCCGTCGTCGAGCATCTGCTCCAGCGCCGCGCGCGCCTCGTCCTCCGACTGCGCGATCACCACGCCCTTGCCGGCGGCCAGTCCGTCGGCCTTCACCGCCACCGGCAGCCCGAACTCGGCCACCGCGGCCAGGCCCTCGTCCACCGAGGTGACGGTCTCGCTGCGGCCGGTGGGAACCCCCGCCGCCAGCATGATCTCCTTGGCGAAGGCCTTGCTGCCCTCCAGTTGGGCGGCGGCCTTCGACGGGCCGAGCACGGCCACGCCCGCCGCGCGAAGGTCGTCGGCGAGCCCCGCCACCAGCGGTGCCTCGGGCCCCACCACCACCAGGTCCACCTTCTCGTCGGTGGCCAGAGCCACCAGCGCGGCGTGGTCGCCCATGGGGATGTCGCGCACCTCGGCGTCGGCGGCGATTCCCGGATTCCCCGGCGCCGCGAACACGGTCCAGCCGGTGCCCGCCAGCGCGCGCACGAGCGCGTGCTCGCGTCCTCCGCTGCCCACAACAAGTGCCCGTCGCGCCACGGCGGCCACCCTACCAACCAGCATCGCTAGCGTTGCGCGCCGTGGAAGCGCTCGAGATACGAGACCTCACCAAGGTCTACGACGACGGCACCGAGGCGCTGGCCGACCTCTCCCTGGTGGTGCCCGACGGTGGGTTCCATGGCCTGCTCGGTCCCAACGGATCGGGCAAGAGCACGCTCATCGGCATCATCACGGGGCTGGTGCGCGGGCCGGTGGGGCACGTGCAGGTGTTCGGGCACGACGCCGTGGCCGATCCGCGCCGGGCGCGAACTCTGGTGGGGCTGGCGCCGCAGGAGGTGCACCTCGACCGCTTCCTCACCGCGCGCGAGGTGCTGTCGTTCCACGGGCGCTACTTCGGCATGGCCAAGGCCGACGCCGAGTCGCGGGCCGACGAGCTGCTGGCGGCGTTCGACCTGGAGGGCAAGTCGGGCACGCGCCCGCATCGGCTGTCGGGCGGCATGCGACGACGCCTGCTCATCGCACGTGCGCTGGTGCACCGCCCGCGCCTGGCGATCCTCGACGAGCCCACGGCGGGAGTGGACCTGGAGCTTCGCCGCGACCTCTGGAAGTACCTCAGCCGCCTGCGCGACGAGCAGCGCACGTCGATCCTCCTCACCACGCACTACCTCGAGGAGGCCGAGGCCCTCTGCGACCGGATCTCGATGATCCGCGACGGCCGCATCGTGGCCGAGGGGACAGTCACCGAGATCATCGACCGCTTCGGCGGCCCCCGCCTGGAAGATGCCTACCTGCGGGTGATGCGTGGCGCAGGGACAGGAGTGGTGCCGTGAGTGATGCGCCCGACGCGCGGCTCGGTGAGGCCGCTCTTCGTGCTGCCTCGCGGCGTGGGACCCTCGCGCTGTCGGGGAGGGAGGTGCGCCGGGTCAGCAAGCTCTGGACGCAGACCATCCTGCCGCCGGTGGTCACCGCCGTGCTGTTCATGGCCGTGTTCGGCGGGGCGCTCGGCGGTGAGCTGCGGCAGGTGTCGGGCATCCAGTACCTGTGGTTCATCCTGCCGGGGCTGCTGGTCACCACGGTGTCGGGGCAGGCGTTCGCCAACGCGTCCACCAGCCTCTACCAGGCGCGCAACGAGGGGTACATCGACGACGTGCTCTCGTCGCCGCTTCGCTCGGCCGAGGTGGTGCTGTCGTACATGATCGGCGGGCTCTACCGCGGGTGGATCACCGCGGCCATCGTCGGCGCCTGCGCCCTGCCGTTCGTGCCCGGTGTCGACAACTGGGCGCTCTCCATGCTGGTGCTGGTGCTCACGGGAATCATCTTCAGCGCACTCGGGGTGATCACCGGCATCTGGGCCGACTCGTTCGACCAGCAGGCCTTCATCGCCGCGCTCATCATCACGCCGCTCGCCCTGCTCGGCGGGGTGTTCTACAGCGTCGAGACCCTCTCCGAGCCGTGGCGCACCCTCACGATGTTCGACCCGATCTACTACCTCGTGGATGCCGAGCGCGCGGGCATCACCGGCCTGCACGAGAGCGCCGTGTGGCTCTCGGTGCTGGTGGCGGCCGTCGTGGCAGTTGTGGTGACCCTCTGGGCCATCCGCATGTTCCGCACGGGACGGCGCCTCAGGCCGTAGGCGCCTTGCCTTAGGGGCGAAGGCATGCGCGCGCACGTAACGTCGCGCCCATGAGTACCTCCCAAGAGAACTACGGCTCCCCGCCCGATTCGGTCTACGCCATCTGGGCGCTCAACGCCGCCGCCTACGTCGTGCTGATCGTCTACTCGGTCACCGGCGACAACCCCTGGCCCGCCTTCTGGGTGGGCCTCGGGGCCTTCATCATCTCCGGCGCGCACTTCTTCTGGCTGCGCAAGGAGGGCCGCTACCACCCGATGGCGTTCTCATGCTGGGCCGGCGGGCTCGCCGCCCTCGCGTGGTCCATCGGACTGCTGGCCGCGTACCTGTAGTACCGCCGCGCCCCGGCGCAGTGCTGTTGCGGTGGGGAGGCAGGATCAGAACGATCAGCGCACTATCTGCATCGCCGTGCCCGCTACTCATGGGAGCCCATGGGTGCCGCTCGCCGAGGACCGCTTCCGTTTCGCGAGCACGCTTTCGTCGCCGAATCCAAGCTTGGCTACTACCTCGATGAGGCCCGGCGGAATCAGCCCGGCAGCAAGGTGAAGTTGGTGCGCGATGTGCTCGGGTTCTCGGAGGCAGGCGTCCTTCGCGTGGCAATCGTGGCGCACGCGCAGCAGAACGATGCCGAGCGCCTGCCCGACCGTGGCCATGGGCAGCAATACAATGTGACCGGTCCGATGGTGGGCCCGTCGGGGGTCGTGATGCGGATCGTGTCGGGGTGGATACTGGAACCCGGATCGCGAACGCCGCGGAACGTCACGATGTTCCCGGCGCCGAAGCGAGGGGGGTAGGCGATGGTCACGGATGCAGACATCTACAAGCGCGCGAGGATCCTCCGCGACGTCGCGGGCCATGCTGCTGGCGAGGAGTGCACGATCGTCGAGGTCATCGACGGCCGGATGATGTTGGAGTTCGACGATCACGACTGGGGTCATGTCGTGCCCGCCGACGCCCTTGAACTTCTTCACGCCGGGGGGGCGTCCGCCGCCTAGAGCTCGACGGCGTCGATCACCTCATGCCGGCCCTGGCCGGTGCCGATGAGGGTGATCGGCACGCCCGTGAACTGGGCGATGCGCTCCACGTAGGCCTTGGCCCGCGGCGGGAGGTCGTCGAGGCTGGTGACGCCGACGATGTCCTCGTCCCATCCCTCGAGCGTCTCGTACACCGGGGTGCACGAGTGGAAGTCGCTCTGGTGCCAGGGGAAGTCGGCGGTCTCGGTGCCGTCGGGCTTGGTGTAGGCCGTGCACAGCTTCACCTCGGACAGCCCGGAGAGCACGTCGAGCTTGGTGATGCCGAGCTGGGTCATGCCCGACACCCGCACGGCGTAGCGCAGCGCAACCAGGTCGAGCCACCCGCACCGCCGCGCGCGACCGGTGGTGGTGCCCACCTCGTGGCCCACCTCGGCCATATGCCGGCCGGCGTCGTCGTCGAGCTCGGTGGGGAAGGGGCCCTCGCCCACGCGGGTGGTGTACGCCTTGGTGATGCCCAGCACGTGGTCGATGCGCGTGGGGCCCACGCCGGTGCCGGTGCACGCCGCGCCGGCGGTCGGGTTGCTGCTGGTCACGAACGGGTAGGTGCCGTGGTCGATGTCGAGCAGCGTGCCCTGCGCCCCCTCGAACAGCACGGTCTTGCCGTCGCGGATCGCCGTGTCGAGGATGAGCGACGTATCGGCGATGTAGGGCTGGATGCGCGGCGCGAGCGCCAGCACCTCGTCGGCCGCCGCGTCGGCATCGAGCGGGGGCTCGCCGTAGATCTTCTCGAGCACCTCGTTCTTGGCCTC
>CAIYRJ010000081.1 GCA_903928615.1 uncultured Actinomycetes bacterium
CGCCTGAGGATGACGTTCAGCAGCGGGTAGTCGCTGGTCTTGCCGAACGCCGAGCTGTTGAGGTAGGCCACGATGCCCGGGCGCTCGTTCACCTTGAGCGACTGGATCACCGGGGCCGAGATGGCCTCGGTGATCACGCGCTTCTGCACCGTGGTGCCGCACTCCATCGGGATGCGCTTGCCCTTGGCGTTGGTGAAGTAGAACGAGTAGCGGCCGGCCTCGCCCATGACCAGCGTGTAGCTGAGGCGGGTCTTCTTCGGGCCCGCGGGGCAGAGCTTCTTCGGCGCGGTCTTCTTGGGCTTCGCGAAGATCTTGGCGCCCTTCTTCAGGTTCGTCTTCTTGAATCCGAAGAGGTTGAACAGCGTGTCGAGGAAGGTCGGCTTGCTCTCGGGCACCGCAACCGGGAGGGTGCTGGTCACGAAGTCCACGCCGGTGTAGTCGCCGCCCTCGGACTTGTTGCCGAACTCGGCGACGTAGCCCTTCACGATCTGGGTGGCGCCTGATCCATACGAGCAGGGAAGGTCATTCCACTGCTTCTGGAAGAACGCGTTGTCGGGCGGGGTCGAGGTGGGCGAGTACTTGTTGATGATCGCGCAGTCCTCACCCAGCGTGGGAGAGTTCTCCACCTGGCAGAGCGATGCGTTCCAGTTGTTGGGCTCGCCCGGGGCCCACGCGGAGAACCGGCCCTCATAGGGGCCGCCGCCGTTGGCCGTGTTGCAGCCCTGCCAGAACTGCACGCCGTTGTCCGGGCCGCCCACCCACTTCCAGGCGCCCTCCTGCGCGGCGTCGCTGGCACCGATCCACACGTTCTGGGCCGGCGCACCCGCATCGCCCTGGATCTTCTCGGCGACGAAGTTGTTCTCGTCCTCGCTGGTGATGGACGCCAGGTAGCCGGCGAGGCCCAGCTCGATGGTCGAGGTGGCCGCGGCCTGCGCGTCGGTGCCCGTGATCTTCCCCGCCACGTACTTGTAGAAGTGCTGGTTCTGCGGGTTGAACGCCAGGCCGTCCTTCTGCGCAAATGTGGTGGTCCTGATCTGGACGCTGGTGACCCCGCGTCCAGCGGCGACGTTCATCGTCAGGGTCTTGAGCGCATTGTTCACGGCGTCCTGGGTGCCGGTGAACGCGATCGAGGATGTGCCCCCGTAGAAGGCGTAGCCGAACGGCAGGGTGAGACCGTCCGTCTTGGTGACACGGAAGGTGGCCCCGCCACCGATGTTGCTGGTGATGGCGAAATAGACGGTCCTGCCCTCGTACCCCGAGACGGTGATGCCCTTCACCGGGGTGGTGCCGCCCTCCTTGAAGTACTTGGTGAACGACTGGGTCACTGCCGCTGACGCACTGGACGTGAGCGCCACTGCGGGCACCAGCACGGCGGACGCCGCGGCCAGCGCGAGGATCGACTTGCGCCTCATGGGGACTCCTTCTCGGGGAAGTTGCGCCGGTGATAATGCCATGACGGCTCCGGGAATTGGAGGGCCGGCCCAGATTTGAGCGGGGCCCTAGAGCGCATCCCGTGCCCGCGCGGCCTGCAGCCTGAGCAGGCCGATGAGGCTCTTGGCGTCGTGCACGCACGCGATGAGGCCGTCGAGGTGCGCGAGCGGCCATGGAACCACCTCGATGGCCTCCTCGGCGATGGCGTCGTGCTGCACCGGCGTGAGGTCGGTGGCCAGGAAGCAGTGGATGTACTCCTCCAGGATCGCCGGGGCCGTGAAGAACCCGCCCCAGTCGTGCCAGGCGCCCGCGGCCCTGCCGACCTCCTCGGCGAGCTCACGCCGCGCGCACTCGAGCGGGGGCTCGCCGGGAACGTCCAGCTTGCCGGCCGGCAGCTCGAGCAGGTACTCCCCCACCGCCTCGCGCGGCTGGCGCACCATCAGCACGTGATCGTCCTCCACGGGCACCATCACCACGGCACCGGGATGCGCGATGACCTCGCGGCGCACCACAAGGCCGTCGGGCCGCCGGTAGTGCACCACCGAGAGGTCCACCACCTCACCCGCATAGATGGGCTCGCGCGACTGCACGGCCAGGCCCGTGATGGGCGGGCCGCCCTCTCCCCCGCGCGGGTCGCTGCTCACGAACGGGCGCCGGCGATGATGGCCAGCGTCACATCCACCATTCCCTCGATGTCCGCGATGCGGATGCGCTCGTCGGGCGTATGGACGTCCACCATGGCGTTGCACAGGTTGACCGACGCGAAGCCATTGACGAGGAATGCGTTGACATCCGACCCGCCGCCGGACGCCACGTAGCGCGGCGCGAACCCGCACTCGGCGAGGGCGCGGGCGGCCAGGGCCACCTGCGGGGCGTCCTCGTCGAGCGAGTAGCCGATGAAGTGGTCGCGCACGCTCATCTCCACGTCGCACTCGCCCTCGGTGGCGGCCCAGGCGAAGGCGTCGAGCATGGCGGTGAGCTGGCGGTCGAGGGCCTCGGGGTCGCGCGAGCGGCACTCGGCCGTGACCACGCACTCCTCGGCCACCACGTTGGTGGCCGACCCGCCCTCGATGGTGCCGATGTTCGCGGTGGTGGCATCGTCGATGCGCCCCAGGGGCATGGAGGCGATCGCCTTCGATGCCACCGTGATGGCGCTGCGGCCGAGCTCGGGCTGGATGCCCGCGTGGGCGGCCGACCCGCGCACCGTGAAGGTCATCTCCTTGTGCGTGGGCGCGGAGGTGACGATGCCCCCGAGCTCCCCGGTGTGGTCGTACACGAACCCGAACGCCGCGCGCAGCACCGAGGGGTCGAAGTACGCGGCGCCGCGCAGGCCGACCTCCTCGCAGGGCGTGAACACCAACTCGATGCCCGCATGCGGGATTCCCTCAGCCACCACGCGGTCGACCGCGGTGAGCATGGCGGCCACGGCCGCCTTGTCGTCACCGCCGAGGATCGCCTCGTTGCCGTTGGTGAGCCACTCGCCCTGCTGCACCACGGTGACCGGCGCCAGCAGCGGCACGGTGTCGAGGTGCGCGCAGAACATGACGGGCACCCCCTCGGTGGTGGGCGCGAACCGCGCGACGATGTTGTTGCACCCGGCCAGCGGCAGCGCCGATGCGGCGTCGTCCTGCGTTACCTCGGCACCCATGCGCGCGAGCTCGGCCAGCACGGCATCGGCCATGGCGGCTTCCTCGCCGGATGGCGAGGGGATCTCGCACAGGCGCGCGAACAGGCGCGCGGATTGCGGCAGCGCAGCGGTGTCGAGCGTGCTCACGCCGCGCGCGAGGCGGCGACATCCCCGCCGCCGCCCACGCCCGCACGGGCGGCCGCGGCTCCCACGAAGGCGCGGAACAGGGGCTGCGGACGGGTGGGCCTGCTCTTGAACTCCGGGTGGTACTGGCTGGCCACGAAGAACGGGTGGTCCGGGAGCTCGATGCACTCCACGAGGCGGCCGTCGGGCGAGCGACCGCAGGTGACGAGCCCCTTGTCCTCGAGCTGGGGACGCAGTACCGGGTTCACCTCGTAGCGGTGGCGGTGGCGCTCCTGGATGGAGTCGACGTCGCCGTAGAGCTCGCGCACCATGGTGCCGGACATGAGCGACACCGGGTCGGCGCCCAGGCGCATGGTGCCGCCGCGCTCCTCGATCTGGCGCTGCTCCGGCAGCAGGTCGATGACCGGGTAGGGCGTCTCCATGTCGAACTCGGTGGAGTTGGCGCCGTCCATGCCGCACACGTGGCGCGCGAACTCGATCACCGCGATCTGCATTCCGAGGCAGATGCCCAGGTACGGAATGCCCTCCTCGCGCGCGATGCGGGCGGCCTCGATCTTGCCCTCCACCCCGCGCCCGCCGAACCCGCCAGGCACCAGCACGCCGTCGGCCGCGCGCACGTGATCGCCCAGGTCGTCGGCATCGGCATCCACCCAGTCGATCTCCACCTCCACGCCGTGCGCGAGGCCGGCGTGCTTGAGCGCCTCGGCCACCGACAGGTAGGCGTCGTGCAGCTGCACGTACTTGCCCACCAGCGCGATGCGTGCGCTGCCGCGCGTGGCGCCCAGGTGCTGCACCACCTCGCGCCAGTCGCTGAGGTCGATGTCGTGCAGGGGCAGGCCGAGTCGCTCGCACACCACGCGGTCGAGGCCCTCCTGCTCCATGGCGATCGGCACCTTGTAGATGTCGTCGCTGTCCTCCGCCGAGATGACGGCGTCGGACGGGATGCCCCCGAACAGCGCGATCTTCTCGCGCACGCCGGAGTCGAGCGGGCGGTCGGACCGCAGCACCAGCACGTCGGGCTCGATACCGATTCGCCTGAGCTCGTTCACCGAGTGCTGGGTGGTCTTGGTCTTGAGCTCGCCGGCCACCTCGAGGAACGGCACGAGGGTCACGTGCACGAAGGCCACCTTGTCGCGCCCCACGTCGTTGCGCATCTGGCGGATGGCCTCGAGGAACGGCAGCGACTCGATGTCGCCCACCGTGCCGCCGATCTCGACGATCACCACGTCGGCGTTCGACGACGTCGCCGCCTGGCGGATGCGGTCCTTGATCTCGTTGGTGATGTGGGGGATCACCTGCACGGTGGCGCCCAGGAAGTCGCCGCGGCGCTCACGCCGGATGACGGCGTCGTACACCGAGCCCGTGGTGATGTTGGACGTGCGCGTGAGCGCCTCGTCGGTGAAGCGCTCGTAGTGCCCCAGGTCGAGGTCGGTCTCGGCGCCGTCCTCGGTGACGAACACCTCGCCGTGCTGGAACGGGCTCATGGTGCCGGGGTCGACATTCAGGTAGGGGTCGCACTTCTGCAGCGACACCTTGTAGCCGCGGGCCTTCAGCAGCGTGCCGAGCGAGGCCGCCGTGATGCCCTTGCCGAGACCGGACACCACGCCCCCCGTGACGAAGACGTAGCGCTCACCGTGTTCACTCACCGACCGGCCTCCCCGACCCGCACACCGTACGGGGCGCCAGCATACCGATCAGCCCCGGCGCGCCAGCAACTCGCGGGCGTGCCCCCGCGCGGCGGCGTCGTCGGCGGCCGAGCCCAGCATGCGGCAGATCTCATCCACCAGCGCGTCGCCCTCCACCGACTCGATGGTGGTGATGGCCCGGCCGTCGTCCGCCGTGCCCTTCACGAGGCGGTAGTGGCGGTCGGCCACGGCGGCCACCTGCGGCAGGTGGGTGATCACCAGTACCTGACGGCCCATGGCCATCTCGGCAAGGCGCTCCCCCACCACGGCCGCGGTGACGCCCCCGATTCCGGCGTCCACCTCGTCGAATACCCATGCCACCCCGGGGTCGGCGGCGGCGGCAACCGCATGCAGGGCCAGCAGCACGCGCGACAGCTCGCCGCCCGATGCCGCATCGGCAAGCGGTGCCTCCGGCAGGCCCGGGTTGGCGCGCATCACCAGCGACACCCGGTCGCGGGGCACCTCGCCGTCGTCGTCCGTCACCTCCACGCGCAGGGTGGCCCCGGCCATCGAGAGATCCTGCAGGGCGGCCTCCACGGCCGCGGCCAGGCGCGGTGCGGCGTGCTCGCGCATGGTGCGCAGCTCACCGGCCGCGGCAATGGCCTCGCCCAGCAGGGCGTCGCGCTCGGCCGCGATGGCATCGTCGCCGGCCTCGCCCGTGGCCAGGGCGTCCAGCGCCGCCCGGGCCTCCTCGGCACGGGCGATCACCGCGTCGGTACCGGGGCCGTAGCGGCGCGACAGGGCGTCGTAGCGCGCCAGGCGATCCTCCACCCAGTCGAGGCGGCCGGGCTCGGCCCCGAGGTCGTCGGCATACCTCCGCACGCCGATGAGGGCCTCCTGCAGGGCGGCCTCGCCCGCGGCGAGATCGGCGAGGATGTCGCGCAGCGACGGGTCGAGTTCGGCGGCCTGCTCGATTGCCCGCATGGCCTGCCCGGCCGCGGTGAGGGCACCGCCCTCGCCGTCGCCGTCGAGCAGCGCGATGGCCGTGGCCGCGGCACCCGCAAGCCGCTCGGCGTGGGCCAGGCGGGCGCGCTCGGCCAGCAGGGCATCCTCCTCCGCCACGTCGGGGGCCACCTCGTCCACGTCGGCCACGAGGGCCTCGAGGGCCTCGCGCTCGCGCTGCGCGCGCTCGCGCCGCTCACGGGCCTCATCCACCTGGCGGTCGAGCTGCACGAGCGCGCGGCGCAGGCCCTGCACCCGCGCGGCAAGCGCCACCACGTCGGGCCCCGCGAAGGCGTCGAGTATCGCCATCTGCGCGGCGGGGCCCACCAGGCGGCGCTGCTCGTGCTGCCCCGAGAACCGCACGATGGCCCCCACGAACGCCGCCACGCCCTCGCGCGACGCCACCTGGCCGTCAACCAGCGCGCGCGCCCTGCCCTCGGCGGGCACGCGCCGGGCCACCACCACCTCGGCCTCGTCGTCGGCCAGTTCGCGCACCTGTTGCGCCGGGTCGTCCGGGTCGAGCGACTGCCAGAAGCCGTCGGGCACCGCGATGGTGGCCTGCACCAGCGCGTGCTTGGCACCCGGGCGCACGGCCCTGGCGTCGGCCTGCCCTCCGGCCAGCAGGCCCAGCGCCTGTGCCACCACGGTCTTGCCCGCCCCGGTCTCGCCGGTGATGGCGGTGAGGCCCGCCACGGGCTCGATGTGCGCCCGCTCGATCACGACGAGGTCGCGGATCTCGATCTCCCGGATCACGCCGACGCCGCCCCGGGCCTCATGGACGCCCGAACTTCTCCCGGTACCGGCGGAAGAACGACGACTCCGGGAAGATCGCCAGGTGCACCTCCTGGCCGCCGAGGCCCACGGTGATCGATCGCCCGGGCGGCAGCGCCGCGATGCGCACCCCGTCGGCCAGCACGTCGCAGTCGCCCACGATCGCCGAGTTGGTGACCGTGAGCTTCTCGTCGGCGGCCAGCACCAGCGGCCGGGTGTCGAGGTGGTGCGCGGCGATGAACGAGAGCACGAAGCACTTGACGCGCCACGACACCGTCGGCCCGCCGGCCGCGAGGTTGTAGGCCGTGGAGCCCACGGGGGTGGAGCAGATGAGCCCGTCGCAGCGCACGGTGGCCACGGGCTCGCCCGACACCGAGTACGACAGGTCGGCCAGGCGCGACTCGCCCCCGCGCAGGAAGGCCAGGTCGTTCACCGCCTGCAGGGTCCCCTCGCTCCACTCGGCCTTGAGGGACGGCAGGCCGAGGGTGATGTAGTCGCCGTCGAGCGCGCGGGCGAGGCCACGCTCGAGATCGGACTGCTCCACGCTGGCGAGGAATCCCACCCGGCCGAAGTTGACGCCCAGCACCGGCGCACCGGTGGTGGCCTCGCGCGAGAGCGCGCGCAGGATGCTGCCGTCACCGCCCAGCACCAGCACCAGGTCGGTGCCGTCGCCGCGAAGCTCGGTGGGCTCCATGATGGTGCGCTCGGCAAGCGGCGGGTGCTTGGCGGCCTCCTCGGCGGTGGCCGCCACGTCAACTCCACGGGCGTCGAGGATCGACAGCACCGTGGGCATGACGCCCGCGGTCACCTCGGCGGCTCCGTGGGTGAGGATGAGCACGCGACGGGCGCGCGACCCCGCGACCTCGCTGATCGGGCGATACGGCGGCATGTTCAGGCGCCCTCCGCCACGGCCGCGGCCACCGCGGCCTGCACGTCGATGTCGGTCTGGCCGGCATCGGGCCCCACCGCGAGCAGGAACACCTCGCGGTTGCCCTTCGGACCGGGCGTTCCGCTGTCGGCCGCACCCGCCACGCGGCCGCCCGACGCACCGATGGCCGTGGCCACGCGCATGACGGCGTCGTGGCGCAGGGCGGGGTCGCGCACCACCCCACCGGAGCCCACGTTGTCCCGCCCCACCTCGAACTGCGGCTTCACCATGACGAGGGCACGGTACGCCGGAGACAGGCAGCGCGCCACCGCGGGCCACACGATGGCCGATGAGATGAACGACACATCCATCACGGCGAGGTCGGGCACGCGGGGCAGCATGGCGGGCTCGAGGGCCCGTGCGTTGGTGCGATCGAGCACGTCCACGCGGGGATCCTCGCGCAGCGACCACGCCAATTGCCCGTAGCCGACGTCCACGGCGATCACGCTCTCGGCCCCCCTGCGAAGCAGCACGTCGGTGAAGCCGCCGGTGGACGCCCCCACGTCGATGGCCCGCGCGCCGGCGACATCGACGCCCAGGCGGTCGAGGGCGTGATCGAGCTTGAGGCCCCCGCGCGACGCGAACTCCGGCCCCTCGTCCACCTCGATCATGGCGTCCGCGCCCACCTGGTGGCCGGGCTTCACATCGGCCCGGCCGTCCACCCGCACCCGGCCCGCCATCACCGCCGCCTGGGCGCGGGCGCGCGACGGGAAGAGCCCGCGGTCCACCAACGCGGCGTCGAGTCGCTGCCGGGCCACGTGGCTGATCGTAGCCGCGCATGCCGCGGCACCCGGCGCACCATCGCGCCGGAAGCCGCGCGTCAGTGCGCCGACCGCTCCCCCACCGCCACCAGGGCGGCCTGCGCCACCGCCGCGGGCGTCACCCCGGCATCGGCGAGAATCAGGTCGCGCCGGCCGTGCTGGATGAACTCATCGGGGATTCCGATGCGGGCCACGTGCGCGGGGCCGTCACCGATGACCTCGAGCACCGCGCTGCCGAACCCGCCCTGCAGCACATGGTCCTCGATCGTCACCACCACCTCATGCGTGCGCGAGAGATCCTCCAGCAGCGCCGAATCGACGGGCTTCGCGAACCGGGCGTTCACCACCGTGGGTCGCACGCCGAGGGCCTCCGACACGATGCCCGCGGCGTCCAGCGCCACCTGCACCCCGAAGCCGTAGCCCACCAGCGCCACGCGCGCGCCATCCTCCAGCACCTGCGCACGGCCCACATCGAGCGCCTCGGGGCGATCGGGCAGCGCCACGCCGGTGCCGGCCCCGCGCGGGTAGCGAAGGGCCGAGGGTCCATCGAGCCTCAGCGCCGTGTGCAGCATGTGCACCAGTTCCGCCTCGTCCATGGGGGCCATCACCACCATGCCCGGGATCGAGCGCATGTAGGCGATGTCGAACACCCCGTGGTGCGTGGGGCCGTCATCGCCCACCAGGCCGCCACGGTCGATCGCGAACACCACGGGCAGCCCCTGCAGGGCGATGTCGTGCACGATCGGGTCGTACGCGCGCTGCAGGAACGTCGAGTAGATGGCGCACACGGGCCGGTAGCCGGCGATCGCCAGGCCGCCCGCGAATACCACGCCGTGCTGCTCGGCGATGCCCACGTCGTAGGTGCGCTCCGGGAATCGCGCGAGCATGTGGTTCATGCCCGTGCCCTTGAGCATCGCCGCGGTGATGCCCACCACGCGCGGGTCGGCCTCGGCCTCCTTCACCAGGGCCTGCCCGAACACCTCGGTGTAGGACGGCGGCGCGGGCGCGCTGGGCTTCGCGGCGCGGCCGCTCTCCACCGCGAACGGCCCCGAGCCGTGCATGGCCTCGCCATCCTCCTCGGCGGGTCCGTATCCGCGGCCCTTGTCGGTGTGCAGGTGCAGCAGCACGGGGCGGTCGCTGTCGGCGGTCAACTGCATGGCGCGACGGATGGCCTTGATGTCGTGCCCGTCGATGGGGCCCATGTACGCGAAGCCCAGGGCCTCGAACAGCTGGCCGGGCACGAACAGGGCCTTCGTGGCGCTCGACAGCGAGTGGCCGAGGTCGTGCATGCCCGGGATGAGCCCCAGGCCCTTCTCGATCTCGTGGCGCACCTTGGTGAGCATGGGGTCGAGGCGCGCCTTCTGCAGCGCGCCCGCGACGGCGCCGACGTTCTGCGAGATGCTCATGCCGTTGTCGTTGAGCACCACGGTGATGGGCGATCCCAGGTCGCCGGCATGGTTCATCGCCTCGTAGGCCATGCCGCCCGTCATCGCCCCGTCGCCGATCACGGCAACGATGCGGCGGTCGCGGCGGCCACTCACGCGCATGGCCTCGGCCAGCCCCACGGCGTACGAGATGCTGGTGCTGGCGTGGCCCGCGCCCATGACGTCGTGCTCGCTCTCCTCGCGCCGCAGGAAGCCCGACATGCCCTCGTACTGGCGCAGCGTGCCGAATTGGGGCAGGCGGCCGGTGAGCAGCTTGTGTCCGTAGGCCTGGTGCCCGACGTCCCACAGGATGCGGTCCCGGGGTGAGTGCAGTTCGCTGTGCAGCGCGATGCTGAGCTCCACGGTGCCCAGGCTCGATCCCAGGTGGCCGCCGGTCTGGGACACGGTGTCGATGATGGCCCGTCGCATCTCGGCCGCCAGGGCCTCGAGCTGGGCGTCATCCATGTCGTGAAGGGGCGCGGGGCCGTCGAGGGCCGCGAGCAGCGGGTATTGCGAGAGAGAAGTGGTCACGCGCCCCATGCTAACGGCGCAATCGGCCCGGGCACGAAGGTGCGGGGCCCTCGTGCCGTCAGCGCGGCAGCACGCGCAGCACCCGGGTGCGCCAGCGCTGCCCGGTGCCCGCCTGGCGCGTCTGCACCCGCACCTCCAGGCGCCCCTGCCGCAGCGCCGTGCGCGCGGCGGCCGGGATGGCCACGCGGCGAACCGCCGCGCTGTTCGCCCTCATCGAGAACCCGGGCCGCAGCGTCGCGAGCGTGCGGGCCGGACGCCCGGCCGAGGCGCGCTCGCGCATGGTCACCACCATGGGTCCGCTGGCGGGGGTGGGCGACGTGGCCCCGGGAGCGGCCTCCGGGCGCACCCGCAGGGCGCGCAGGGGAATCGCCAGCCTGCCGTCACTGCCGGCGCGCACCGTGGTGCCGGCCGCGGCCACCGTGGTGGTGGGGCATGGGAACGACGCCCCCTGGTACTGGCAGGTACCCACCCCGCCCGCGATGGTCATGCCCTGCACGTAGGCGATGGCGCTCGACGCCGGGCCGCCGTTCCCCCAAGCGTACGACTGGGAGGACAGCGTGTTGGGGGAGTTGTTGTCCAGGGGGGCCCAGTTCATGGTGTTGGCGTTGCCCGCCTTGGCGCCCGCAGCGGGGGAGCTGGCGAACGCCAGGAACCCGTTGGCCGTGTCCAGGGCCAGCGCGCTCGATATCGAGGCGCTGCCCATGGCGCCCTGGGTGAGCATCGAGGTGATGCAGCAGCCGGTCTCCGGCACCCGTGCGATCTGGTTGGACTCGGCGCCGGTCTGGGCGGAGAGCACGTACACCATGGCCGTCGCGGTGTCGACGGCCAGTCCGGTGATGCTCGCCGAGATGAACGGACCGCCGTCCGCCAGCACCGATGGGCTGCCGCCCGGGGCCGTGGGCAGCGA
>CAIYRJ010000082.1 GCA_903928615.1 uncultured Actinomycetes bacterium
CGGCGAGTACCGCTTCTACGTGGACGCCGACATGAACATCGCGCCCTTCCACGTGGATCCGGCGCTGGCGCTGCTGCGCTCGGGGGTGGCCGACGTGGTCACGGGCAAGCGCAGCCTGGCGGCCTACGCGGAGACCGAGAAGAGCGCGGCGCGGCTGGCTGCCGGGGCGGCGGTGCAGGCAACGCGCCGACTGCTCGTGCTGCCGGTGATCAGCGATACCCAGGCCGGCTTCAAGGGGTTCACCGCCGACTGCGCGCGGCGGGTGTTCGAGAAGGCCACGGTCGACTCGTTCGCCTTCGACATCGAGGTGCTCTACCTCGCGCGGCGCATGGGCGCGCGCATCGCCGAGATGCCGGTGTCGGTGGAGTTCCGGGATGAGTCGACCTTCGACGTGGGCAGGCACCTGCCGCCGTTCATCGAGGACATCTGGCGCATCCGCATGAATGCCTGGAAGGGCCGCTACTCCTGACGCATGAGGGCGACGACCTCCCCGGCCGTCGCCCGCACCCGCTCCTCGGCGCTGCCGCCGTTGAGCGCCACCGACACGAGCCCGTGCGAGTCGATGTACACGAGCAGGGCGCCGCGGGGGACGTCCGCGAAGGTGCGCCCCATCGTGGCCTGCGTGCGACCACCCTCGGCCGTGGCCACCCACAGGCGATCGCCGTCCACCAGGCCGGCGGCCATGAGGTGCTCCGGATGCGCCCACAGCGCGAGGTTGCCGAAGCGGTCCACCCCGGCCACGAGCGCCTCGAGGGCACCGGGCGGGGCGCTGGGCTCGGGCAGGTGCGGGCGCTCGAGCGCAGCGGGGTCGACGGCCGGGCCGAGGTCGTCAAGGGGCGTGCCGAGGGCGAGGTGCGCCGCTGCCGGGGTGAACACATCGCGCCCGTGGAACGTGGCCGCCACGGGCGCGCGCATGTGGTCGGGGTTCGTGATCTCCACCGCGCGCACCGCACCGAGGCGGTCGGCGGCCAGGCCCAGCAGGCCGTTGTCAGGGCCCACCACCACCCTGCCCCACTCCACCTCAAGCGCCACGCCGGGGCGATCGGTGCCCACGCCGGGATCCACCACGGCCACCGTCACCGACTCGCGCGGCATCAGCCGCACGAGGCGCTCCACGAGGATCGCCCCCCACCGGATGTCGCCCGGCGGCACGTCATGCGCGAGGTCGATGCGATCGCTGCCGGGCGCCATGGTGGCGGCCACCGCATGCAGGGCACCCACGTGCTCGGTCTGCGGGCCGTAGTCAGTGAGGAAGCCCAGCGGTCGGCTCATGCGCGCGGCGCTATCCGGCGGGCGGTCGTGCCTGCTCGGCGTCCACCAGGCCGATGACCGCCTCGATGAGCGCCGGTATGTCGCTGGCGGGGGCCTCAATGGCCACCTCAAGCCCGGCATCGCGCGCAGTGGCGGAGGTGATAGGGCCGATGCTCACCACGCGGGGGCCGGTGGCCAGGCGGGCGCGCTGGGCATCGTCGAGCACCGCGAGCGTGTTGGTGACGGTGGAGGACGAGGTGAACGTGATGACGTCGGCTTCGAGCGCCTGCGCGATGACCTCGTCGGAGGGGCGCTCGGCCACGGTCTCGTAGACGACCACGTCATCAACCTCCGCTCCGCGGGCGCGCAGGGCGTCGGCGATGACCGGACGCGCATCGAGCGCACGCGCGATGAGCACCCGGCGGCCATCCATTGGATGAGCCTTGAGGGCCTCCACCATGGCCTCCGCCACGAACCGCTCGGGCACGATGTCGGCGCGGATGCCGTGGTCGGCCAGCGCGGCCGCGGTGGCCGGACCCACGGCCGCCACCACCTGCTCGGGGCGCAGGCTGCGGGCATCGAAGCCGCGCGCGGCCATGAGGCCTGCCAGCGCCTCCACCCCATTGGCGCTCGTGAGCACGATGACGTCGTAGTCGCCGATGGCGTCGAGGGCGGCCTCGGCGTGCGCCGTGGGGCCCGTGGGCTGCATGCGAATGACCGGCATCTCGATGACGTTCGCGCCGAGCGCCTCGAGCGCGCCTGCGAGCTCACTGGCCTGGGCGCGGGCGCGCGTGACCACCACGCTGCGCCCGGCCAGCGGGCCGCGACCGGCCGCGGCAAGGCCGGGCTCGCGCGACACCACATCCCCGAACACGAGGATCGCGGGGTTGCCGAGGCCCTCGTCCTCCACCCGGTCGGCGATGGTGCCGAGGGTGGCCGTGACCGAGCGCTGGCGCGGCGTGGTGCCCCACTGGATCGCCGCGGCGGGCTGGTCGGCGGGGCGACCCGCGGCGATGAGGCGCTCGGCGATGGCCCGCAGGCGTCCCATGCCCATGAGCACGATCAGCGTGTGGGGCAGGCGGGCCAGCATGTCCCAGTCGTTCTGCTCGGCGTCCTTCGCGGGGTCCTCGTGGCCGGTGACCACCGTGAAGGCCGTGGCCATGCCGCGGTAGGTCACGGGGATCCCCGCGGCCGCCGGGGCCCCGATGGCGGAGGTGACG
>CAIYRJ010000083.1 GCA_903928615.1 uncultured Actinomycetes bacterium
CCCTGGCCGCCGAATGCGACCGACTGGCGGTGGCGTGACGTCCGACGCCGCGGCCCTGCTCCGGCGGGCCGCATTTCGCATGGACCCCGAGAGGGCCCACGAGTCGGCGCTCCGCGCGCTGCAGGTGGGGGGTCCGGCGCTGGCGGCGGCGTCGTCGTGGCTCGCGAAGCGCGACGGCACGGTGGGGCAGAATCTCATGGGCATGGAGTTCCCCTCGCCGGTGGGGCTCGCCGCCGGGTACGACAAGTACGGGCGCGCCGTGCGCGCGTGGGGCCGGCTCGGGTTCGGGTTCGCCGAGATCGGCACCGTCACCGCGCGCCCCCAGGACGGCAACCCGCGCCCGCGCCTCTTCCGCCTTCCCGAGGACGAGGCCATCGTCAACCGCATGGGGTTCAACAACGATGGCGCGGCCGTCACGGCACGGCGCATCGCAGACGCCCGCCGCGGGTCGGGTGCCGGCGTGCCGATCGGCGTGAACATCGGCAAGTCGAAGGTGACGCCCCTCGACCGCGCGGCGGAGGACCACCTGGCGTCGTTCCGCCTGCTCCGCGGCGTGGCCGACTTCGTGGTGGTCAACGTGTCGTCGCCCAACACGCCCGGGCTGCGCGAGCTGCAGGACCGCGACCACCTCACGGCGATCCTCGGTGCCCTGCGCGACGAGGACGCCTCGATGCGCCGTCGCGATGGCCGCGTGCCGATGCCCTTCCTCGTGAAGCTCGCGCCCGACCTTCCCGACGAGCAGATCGAGGACGCCGTCGACCTGGCCGGCGAGCTCGGGCTCGCGGGCGTGGTGCTCACCAACACCACGATCACCCGCGATGGCCTGAGCGACCCCGAATCGCCCGTGGCAGCCGAGCAGGGCGGGCTCTCAGGGCCACCGCTGCGCGCCCGGGCGAGCGCGGCGGTGCGGGTGGCCGCGCGGCGTGCCGGCGGGCAGCTGGTGATCGTGGGCGTCGGGGGCATCATGGACGCCGCCGACGCATGGGACCGCATCGCAGGCGGCGCATCACTGGTGGAGGTGTGGACCGGCCTGGTGTACCGCGGCCCGCTCATCGCGCGCGACATCACGCTCGGCCTCATGGATCGCATGCGCGATGAGGGCGTGAGCCATATCTCGGAGGTCGTCGGCAGCGACCTGGGTGCCTGATGGGCATCATCGAGCAGCTCGCCATCATCCTGGTGGCGGTGGCCGCCATGTCGCTGCTCAGCGAGCGCCTGCGCATCTCGGCCATCCCGCTCTTCATGGTGGCCGGCATCATCCTCGGGCCATTCGAGCCGTTCCCGACGGTGATCGAGCTCGGCGAGCCGCTCTACCTGCTGGCCGAGCTCGGGGTGATCCTGCTGCTGTTCTACCTCGGGCTGGAGTTCAGCCTGGAGCGCATCCTGCAGGCGCGCAAGCTCGTGCTCACCGGCGGCGTGGTGGACCTGCTCATCAACGGCGGGCTGGGGCTTCTGCTGGGCTTCGCGCTGCTGGGCATCAGCGCCGAGGCCGTGCTGCTCGCCGGCATCATCTACGTGTCGAGCAGCGGCATCATCACCCAGGCGCTGTTCGACTTCCGGCGCCTGGCGGACGACGAGACCGACATGGTGCTGGGCACGCTGGTGTTCGAGGACCTCGCCATCGCGCTGTTCCTCGGGCTGGCATCGGGACTCGCCGTGGGCAGCGCCGTGAACGGGGTGGACCTCACCGTGCGGGCGATCATCGTGGTGGTGTTCGTGGCCACCTTCCTGATCGCCAGCCACTTCCTGCCGCGCTTCATCGACCGCTTCAGCCCGCTCGTGGAGCGCGAGCGGCTCGTGCTGGTGGCGCTGGCGATCGTGGTGGGCGCATCGGCGCTTGCCGAGTGGGTGGGGCTCTCGGCGCCGGTCGGCGCGCTGCTCGCGGGCATCCTGCTCTCGGAGACCGAGGCCCGCGACCGCATCGAGCGCCACCTCTTCGGCCTGCGCGACTTCACGGCCGCGATCTTCTTCTTCGTGTTCGGCCTGCAGATCGACCTCGGGAGCCTCGGGGTGGTGTGGGAATGGCTGCTGCTCGCGGCCGTCGTGGCCATCGGGGGCAAGCTGATCTCGGGCTGGGTGTCCGGGCGGATGGTCGGGTTCACCCGCCGGCAGTCGTTCACCGTGGGGGCCAGCCTGATCGCACGCGGTGAGTTCTCGCTCATCCTCGCGCAGCTCGCGGCCCTCGGAACCGCGTTGTCATTCGAATTCCGTGACCGGGTGGTGTCGTTCGCCGGCCTGCTCGTGCTGGTCACGGCGGCCATCGGAGTGATACTTATGAGGGAGTCCCGCACCGTGGGACGTGCGATCTTCGGATCCAGGAGGAAGTCGTCGTGATCGAGGTCCGCGAAACCCGCCTGCCGGGCGTCGGCAAGAAGTTCTCGATGCGCACGCAGCGCGGCGAGGACGTCTGCGCCGTGGTGCACATCGACGGCCGTCGTGAGCTCTACCACCGGCCCGATCCCGACGAGGATGCCGACTCGGTGATCGTGCTCACAGATGAGGAGGCCCACGAGCTGGGTTCGATCCTCGGCGGCGTGGTGTACCGGCCGGAGTTGCTCGACAAGCTCGAGATCGCCCTCAAGGACCTGGCCATCGACTGGATCGACATCCCGGCCGAGAGCCCGCTGGTGGGGCTCACCGTGGCCACGTGCCGAATCCGCACCACCACCGGCGGCACCATCGTGGCGATCATCCGCAAGGAGAGCTCGGTGGCGATGCCGCACCCCGACGAGGTGATCCAGGCCGGTGACACCCTGGTGGTCATCACCACCCCTGAGACCTTCGAGGCACTGCAGCGCCTGGTGGCGGAGGGCCCCGCCCCGGACGTGTCCTGAGCCCCGCGGGGCTCACCCGCCATGCCTGATCCCCAACGCCGCGATCTCTGGTCGGTGCTCACCGGCAAGGGCACGCCGTCCCTGCGCGGCCTCCTCACCCGCGCGGTCATCGGCGTGGGCCTGGTGCTCGGCGTGCTCGCCGCGCTCGCGATCGTCGGGCTGGTCGGCGCCACGTCGTCGTATCGCGACGACCAGCAGGCCGCGGTGGAGCGGGCCAAGGCCTCAGAGGTGATCCTCGCAGACCTGCTGAACGCCGAGACCGGTGTGAGCGGGTACACGCTCACCGGCGGCACGTCGTACCTGGTGCCCTACGTGCGCGCGGAGGACACCTACCCGCGCAACATGCGCCGACTGAGGACGCTGGTGCAGGGCGAGCCCCGGCTCGTCGCGGCAGTGAGCTCCTTCGACACCGCCGCGAAGGAGTGGTTCGCGGAGGCGCGCGACCTCGTGGAGCTGCGCCGCAGCGGGAACATCTCCGAGGCGGTCGCGCGCATCGGCGAGGGCGTGGACAAGCAGCGCCTCGACCAGCTGCGCGCAGAGCACGCCGACCTGCGCGAGTTGGTGGAGCAGCAGCGCCAGGAGGCCCTCGCCACCGCCGATCAGCGCAGGCTCTGGACGATCCTCGCGGTGCTGGCAGGGGTGCTGCTGGCGGTGCTCGTGGTGGCGGCCGCCACGCGATCGCTCTGGCGGCGCGTGGGCGCCCCGCTCGGATCGCTGCTGCAGGGAGTGCGCCGCGTGGGGGAGGGCGACCAGGACCAGGCCGTGCCGAACCCGCATCGCGCGGCCCGTGAGGTGGTGGGCCTCGTGGACGCCTTCAACGTGATGCAGGACCGCGTGGTGGACCAGCGCGAGGCCGCCGAGGCCAGCGCACGGCGCTCGGAGGCCGCCCGCGCCGAGCGACGCCTCTGGCAGACGGTGGAGCAGGGCCTGCTGCCCGAGAGCCTCCCTGCCGTGCCCGGCCTGCGCATCGCCGCGCGCTACCTGCCGTCGAGCCCCGGGCTGGCGATCGGCGGCGACTTCTACGACGCCCGCGTGCTCTCGGACGGCCGCCTGGCCGTGATGGTGGGTGACGTCGCCGGGCACGGCGCGGAGTCGGCCGCCCGTGCGGCGCGCATGCGCTTCGGCTGGGGCGCCCTGATGGAGGTGGACCCCGACCCGCGGCAGGTGCTCGAGATCATGAACGCCCACATCGCCGAGCCGCACGAGCGCGACCAGGGGGTGTACGCCACCATGTGCCACTGCGTCATCTCACGGGATGGCACCGCGGAGTTCGCCCTCGCGGGTCACCCGCGCCCTCTGCTGGTGCACGGCGACGAGGCCGGACTGGTGGACGTGGACGCCCGCGGACCGATCCTCGGCCTGCTCGATGAGGTGGACTGGCCGGTGACGCATCTGACCATCCCGAAGGGCGGAACGCTGGTCATCTACACCGACGGCCTCGTCGAGGCGCGTCGCAGCGACGAGATCTTCGGGGCCGCCCGCTCGGCGGAGGCCCTGCTGGCCACGGCCCACGTGCCGCTGGAGGAGCGCCTCGCCTACCTCACCGAGGCCGCCCAGCGCTACGACGAGGGAAACCTGCGCGACGACGTCGCGGTGCTCGCCGTGCAGGTGGTGGGCGGCTAGCCGACCCGACCGGTGATGTAGGCCTCGGTGCGCGGGTCCTTCGGCGCCGAGAAGATCTCGCGGGCCGTGCCGACCTCGGCGAGCACGCCGCATCGCTCGCCCTCGGCCTTGCCCTCGACGGTCATGAAGGCGACCTGGTCGGAGATTCGCGCCGCCTGCTGCATGTTGTGGGTGACCACCACCAGGGTGAAGCGCTCGGCGATGTTCTTCATGAGGTCCTCGATGGCCAGCGTGGCGATGGGGTCGAGGGCCGAGCAGGGCTCGTCCATGAGGATCACCTCGGGCTCCACCGCGATGGCGCGCGCGATGCACAGGCGCTGCTGCTGCCCGCCCGAGAGCGAGAAGGCCTCGTCCTTGAGCCGGTCCTTCACCTCGTCCCACAGCGCGGCGTCCACGAGGGCCTGCTCCACGCGCTCGGCGGTCGGCTTGATGCCGTTCACCTTCATGCCGAACTCGATGTTGTCCTTGATCGACTTCGGGAACGGGCTGGGCTTCTGGAACACCATGCCGATGCGGCCGCGCAGGTCGACCGGGTCGACGTCGCTCGAGAGGAGGTCCTCGCCGCCGAAGAGGATCTCGCCGTTCACCCGGGCGCCGGGCACGAGGTCGTTCATCCGGTTGAGGCAGCGCAGGGTGGTGGACTTCCCGCAGCCCGACGGGCCGATGATCGCCGTGATGGCGTTCTTCGGGATATCCATGCTCACGCCGCGCACGGCCTCGTTCTTGCCGTACCACACGCCGAGGTCGCGCAGTTGGAAGATGGGGGGCCCGAGCTCGGGCTGCGCCGGTCCGGCCGCCGCGCCCTGCCCCGCGGCCACGGCATGCGTGGGGGTGGCGGCGCCGGCGGAGAGCTGGATCTCGATCGGTGCGTCGTCGGCGGTCGTGTCGGGTTCCACGTTGGTGGTCATCTCTCCTACCAGCGCTTGCTGTATCGGTTGCGAAGGATAATGGCCACGAGGTTCATCACCAGAAGCGTGGCCAGCAGCACGATGATTCCGGCCGCCGCGATGGCCTGGAACGAGGCCTGCGGCTGGTCGGTCCAGAAGTAGATCTGAAGCGGCATGGCGAAGAGCGCCTCATTGCCGGCGTCGAGCGGATTGAGGCTCGGCACGGCGGTGCCGAACACGATGCCGCCCACCACGATGAGCGGCGCGGTCTCGCCGATGGCCCGCGACATCGCCAGGATCGTGCCGGTGAGGATGCCCGGCAGCGCCGCCGGGAATACCTGGCTGCGCACGGCCTGCCACCGGGTGGCGCCGAGCGCCATGGCGCCCTGCTCAATGGAGATGGGTACTGCACGCAGGGCCTCGCGCGCGGCGATGATGATGATCGGCAGGATGAGCACGGCCAGCGTGAGCCCCCCGGCCAGGAGCGACTTCGAGATGCCCAGGATGCCGACGAAGATCGCCAGGCCGAGGAGGCCGTAGATGATCGACGGCACGGCGGCCAGGTTGGAGATGTTCACGTCGACCAGGTGCACCACGCGCGGTCGCACCCGCAGCCACGAGAGGCGCACCCGCAGCCAGCCCGCGTGCACCCCGCTCACGCCGGAGCCCAGCCGCTCGCGCACCTTGCGCTCACTGGCCTCGGCCGACTGCGTGGCGAACTTCTCGAGGTACAGCGCGGCGGCCACGCCGATGGGCCACGCGAAGAAGATGGTGATGATCATCAGCACCACCGATCCGCGCAGGGCCGAGTTGAACCCGGCCTTGTCGGGGTTGGACGACGGCTTGTCGGCGAGGAACGCCCACGAGAGTGACCCCGCCCCCTTGATGACCACCGAGGAGATGAGCCAGATGAGCATGGCGATGGTGATCGCCGTGAGCCCCATCACCAGCCACTTGAACAGCTGCTCCGACGGCCGCGAGCGCTTGCGCGCCAGGGGCCGGGTTGCCGCCGCGGGCGGCGGAGGCGGGGTGCCGGGTGCCTCGAGGGTGGTCACTGGTACACCGTCCGGTACTTGCGCACGATGCGCACCGCGATGATGTTGATGGCGAGGGTGACCACGAAGAGCAGCAGGCCCACGGCGAAGATCGACTCGTACTGCAGGCTCCCGCGGGATGCCTCGCCCTTCGACACCTGCACGATGTAGGCCGTGATGGTCTGCATGCCCTCGAGCGGGTTCCACGAGAGGTTCGGCACCGTGCCGGCAGCGAGGGTGACCGCCATGGTCTCGCCGATGGCGCGCGAGAGCGCGAGCACGATCGACGCCACGATGCCCGACAGCGCGGCGGGCACCACCACCTTGAGCGACACCACGCGGCGGGTGGCGCCGAGCCCGAATGCCCCCTCGCGCATGGCGTTGGGCACGGCGCGCATGCTGTCCTCCGACAGCGAGCTGATGAGGGGCGTGATGAGCAGGCCCACCACGATGCCGGCAGCCAGGGCGTTGTAGAGCCCGAGCCCGGGGATGACGGTCTGCAGCGCCGGGGTGACGGCATCGAGGGCGAAGAAGCCGAGCACGATGGTGGGCATGCCCGCCAGCACCTCGAGCACGGGCTTCACCACGCGGCGCAGGCGCTCAGGCGCGTACTCGCTCAGGTAGATCGCCGAGCCGAGGCCCAGGGGCACTGCCACCACCGCCGCGATGAGCGCGATGACGATGGAGGCGTTCAGGAGCGGAAGCACCCCGTACTTGCCCTCGACGGGGAACCACTCGGTGCCGGTGAAGAATTCCTTGAGGGGCACCTCGGTGAAGAACGTGGCGCCCTCGCCCACGAGCACCACCACGATGCCGACGGTGACGAGGATCGAGATGATCGCCGCCGCGGCGAGGGCCAGCAGCATGGCCCGCTCGCCGACCGACCCGCCGAGGCGCTTCCTGCGCCCCGACGGGTCGCCGACGGGTGTCACGTCACTGCTCAGGTCAGCTGGCCCCGATGGCCTGCTTCGACTCGTCCAGCGCCGACTGCGGCGCGGGGACGAACTTGGCGTCGGTGGCCAGCTGCGTCGCGTTGTCGACGTAGTCGGTCACGAAGGCCTTCACCTCGGGACGCGCCAGCGCCTTCTTCGACACGTAGATGTACAGCGGGCGCGAGATCGGGTAGTCGCCCTTGGTGATGCTGTCGATGGTGGGCTCCACGCAGCCCTTGCCGCCGTCCACGGCGAACGCCTGCATGGTGTCGGTGTTGGCCTCGTAGTACGAGAACCCGAAGTAGCCCAGGCCGGCCTCGGCGTCGGTCACCGCGCGCACCGTGACGTTGTCGTCCTCGGAGGCCGAGTAGTCCTGGCGCGACTGGATGACCTCGCCCTTGGCGTCCTCGCCGAGGATCGTCTCGTTGAAGAAGTCGTAGGTGCCCGACTCCGAGCCGGCGCCGGCGAGCGCGAGCGGCAGGTCCTTGAAGCCCGACCCCACCTGGCTCCAGTTGTTCACCTTCGAGCCCGGCTCCCAGATCTTCTTGAGCTCGGGGAAGGTGAGGCATGCCTTGCCGACGTCCACGCCCGCCTTGGTGACGAGCGTGATGCCGTCGGACGCCACGCGCACGGGCACGTACTCGATGCCGGCCTTCTTGCAGGCCTCGGCCTCTTCGTCCTTGATCTCGCGCGAGGCGTTGCTGATGTCGGTCTCGCCCTTGCAGAACACCTCGAAGCCGCCGCCCGTGCCGGAGGTGCCCACCGTGATGTTCACGTCGGGGTTCTTCCCGTTGAAGGCCTCTGCAGCAGCCGTGGTGAGCGGTGCGACGGTGGATGATCCGTCGATGGTGATCTTGCCGGCGAGGTCGGTGGCACCCGAGCCGCCGGAGGTGTCCGAGCTCGAGCTGCTGCTGCCGCAGGCAGCCAGCGTGACGGAGCCGCCGACCACTGCGAGTGCGGCGAGAGAGGCGTAGATGCGCCGTGCCTTCATGTGTTGGTCTCCTTGGAGTTCATCGCGTGACCGTGATGGGGAGTCGCCGCGAACTTAAGGTTGCACGTGTGAAACATGTGTGAACCAGGAACGCCCGGCCAATCGCGTGAACAGCCGCGATCGCTGATAACCATGGGCTTCAGCGTAGGCAGTGCGCTGTGAACCAATTGTGAACATGCACCCTCGGCGCAGGTTCAGCGCCGCCGGCGCCCGATGGGGAAGGCCTTGGGTATGGCCTCGAGGCGATAGCCCTGCTTGTGCTCGGTCTGCACGTAGGTGTAGCGCCCGCCGGCCTCATCGACCTTGCGGCGAAGGCGGCGCACGAGGACGTCCACGGATCGGTCGCCGTCCTGGCGCTCGCCGCCCCACACCCGCGTGAAGATCTCGTCGCGGCTCAGCGTGCGCCCCTTCTCCTCCACGAGGATCCACAGCAGCTTGATCTCCAGCGGCGTGAGGGGGGCCACCTCGCCGGCCACGCGCACCTCGAGGCGGCTGCGGTCGATGGCGAGGTCGCCGAGCGTCACCTCGTCGCGGGTCATCACCATCTCCTCGCCGCCGCGCACCTCGGCGCGGCGGAAGATGGCCTCGAGCCGTGCGATGAGTTCCCTCGCCGAGAATGGCTTGCGCAGCAGGTCGTCCGCGCCGCGCCGCAGGGCCTCCAGCCGATCGCGCTCCTCCTGGCGGGCCGTCATCACCACGATGGGCAGGTCGGGCGCCCAGCGCCGGACGTCCTCGATGATCGCGAGGCCATCCACGTGCGGCAGCATGAGGTCGAGCACCAGCGCATCGGGCTGCCAGGCCTTGAGGGCGGTGAGGGCGGCGAGGCCGTCCTTGCTTACGCTCGTGGCGTAGCCGGCCTTCGACAGGTGGTAGGCGGTGGCCCGTGCGGTGTTCTCGTCGTCCTCGACGATGAGAACGGTGCGGCGCTCGGGCACGGGGGCATCGGCGGCGGGCAAGTCGACCATCGGCCGCCAACCTAGGCACCCGGCCGCCGCACATCGTGACCCTCGCGTGAACAGGCCGTGAAGCCCGGAGAACACGGGTCCCGCGAGGTTTCACCACCTTTTCACACGGCCGTTGTAACGGGACACAAGTCGTTAACAGGGTCGCGGGCAGGCTCCCGTCGAATCGCAGGACGCACCCGTCTTTCCCCGTGCTGCCGGCGACCTCCGAAGAGCCACAGCATCGATAACAGGAGACAGTTGAACGTGAATCGAACCCTTCGCATCGCGGCCGTCGCCGCAGTGGGCGCGGGCAGCCTGGTCGGCGCCGCGTCCGCAATGGGCGCCGCCACTGGATCGGGCGCCACCTTCCCCGCCATCGCCTACCAGCAGTGGTGCGGTGAGTCCAAGGTCTGCTCGTACACCCCCAAGGGCTCGAGCGGCGGCATCCGTGACCTCACCAACAAGACCGTGGACTGGGCCGGCTCCGACGCCGTGCTCACCCCGCAGCAGCTCGCAGCCATCGGCGGGGACGTGCGCTACTTCCCCACCCTGCTCGGCGCCATCTCGGTGCCGGTGAACATCGCGGGCGTGGTGGGCAACAAGATGAAGCTCGACGGCAAGACGCTGGGCGACATCTGGTCGGGCAAGGTCACCACCTGGAACGCCGCGCCGATCAAGGCCCTCAACAAGGGCGCCGCCCTGCCGGCCGCGCCGATCGTCCTCTGCGTGCGCTCGGACGGCTCGGGCACCTCGTATGGCTTCAGCAACTACCTCGCCAAGGTGAGCCCCACCTTCAAGAGCACGGTGGGCTTCGCCTCGCAGACGCCCAACTGGCCGGCCACGGCCGTGAAGTCGCCGGGTAACCCCGGCGTGGCCAACTGCGTGAAGAACACGCCGAACTCCATCGGCTACGTCGACCTGGGCGACTCCATCCGCGCGGGCCTGCAGACCAACGTCGTGGCCATCGGCAAGAGCGAGGTCACGAAGAAGGGTCGCAAGACCGTCTTCATCCTTCCCTCGCCGAAGTCCATCTCGCTGGCAGGTGAGCTGAAGACCATCAAGCCCACCCTCGACGTCGACCTGTCCAACAGCGCGGCGCCGGGCGCGTACCCGATCACCATCACCACGTGGGTGCTCGCCGTGCCGGGCCGTCCGAAGAACAACGAGGTCAAGAACGTCCTCGGGTACTTCTACGGCAACACCGCGCAGGGCCAGCTGACCGGCCTCGGCTTCGCGCCGCTGTCGGGCAAGCTGCGCAAGGCGGCGATCGCGGCCGCCGCGACCCTCAGCTAGCGAGGGACGCGGTCGGCTAGCCGTGGCGGCCGCCGCGGGGCTCTCGCCCCCGGCGGCCGTCGCGCGTTAGGCGCCCGATCGCTCTCGCGCTCCCACCAAGGGCACCTTCACCTCACGTGACTCCACCGCCACCTCCGCCTCCACCACCGCCCACCGCCGTGCATGACCCGGGCGGTCCCGAGGCCTACGCGCGCCTGGTGCGTCCCCGCGGCAGCGTGGCCGCCGACCGGGCGTACCTGGTGCTGGCCACGATCGCATCGCTCATCGCCGTTGTCGCGGTGGGATACCTGCTCTGGAAGACCGTGGAGCAGACCGGGGAGGTGTGGAGCACCTTCGGGGTGATCGGATTCCTCACCGGAACCGAGTGGATCCCCACGCCGGCCACCGGCGACGCCGTATTCGGGGCCCTGCCCTTCATCTACGGCACGCTGATGACGTCGTTCATCGCGCTGCTGCTGGCCGTGCCGGTCTCCATCGGCATCGCGCTGGCCACCACGGTCTTCCTCCCGCGCCGTTGGAGGGGGCCGATCGGCGGGTTCATCAACCTGCTGGCCGCGGTGCCGTCGGTGATCTTCGGCCTCTGGGGCATCACGGTGCTCGTGCCGTTCCTGCGGCCCGCCCTCGACTGGATGGCCGAGAACCTCGGTGGCATCAGCATCTTCGGCTGGCGCATCTTCGAGGGCCCCGTGACGGCCGGGTCGTTCCTGGTGGCGGGCCTCGTGCTGGCGCTCATGGTGCTGCCGGTGATCACCGCGATCACTCGCGAGGTGCTGCTCACCGTGCCGCGCGAGCAGCAGGAGGCCGCATACGCCCTGGGCGCTACCCGCTGGGAGATGGTGAAGCAGTCGATGCTCCCCTGGGCGCGGTCGGGAATCGTGGGCGCATCCGCGCTGGGGCTCGGGCGCGCGGTGGGGGAGACCATCGCCATCGCGATGCTGCTCGGAAACGCGCCCAACATCTTCACGTCGATCCTCGGGCCTGGGTCCACCCTGGCGAGCGTGATCGCGCTCGAGACCAACGAGGCCAGCGGCCTGCAGCTGTCGGCGCTCACCGCGCTCGCGGTGGTGCTGTTCGTGATCGCCTTCCTCATCAACGCCGGGGCGCG
>CAIYRJ010000084.1 GCA_903928615.1 uncultured Actinomycetes bacterium
GCCACGGAACCCCGATCGCATCGGCCATTGCCAGTGCCACCGGCGCGGACCCCTCGGCCAGCAGCCGGGCCGCCTCGTCGGCCACGCGGCTGCTCTCGAGCGACGCCTGCGGGGCCGACTCACGTGCCTCGGCCTCAGTGCCCTCCTCCATGCGGAAGCCCAGCCGCGCCGCGTAGCGCAGCGCGCGTACCACCCGGCTTGGGTCCTCGCGGAAGGCGCCCGGGCGCAACGTGCGGATGCGCTCTGCCGCGATGTCCGCACGCCCGTCGTGGGGATCGATGATGCCGCCCTCCCCCTCTCCGTGCAGCACGTAGGCGATGGCGTTGACCGTGAAGTCGCGTCGGGTCAGGTCGTCCGCCAGGTCGCCGGGCTCGACGTCGGGCAGGGCGCCCGGCTGCGCATAGCTCTCGCGGCGCGCGGTGACCATGTCGAGGTGCCGCCCGTGCGCGAGCTCGATGCGCGCCGTGCCGAACCGGGCATGGCCGATCACGCGCCCGCCGAGGTCGTGGCCCACCACCGTGGCGAGCGCGATGGCGTCGCCCTCGACGACCAGGTCGATGTCGGGCCCGTGGGTCACGCCGAGGAGGGCGTCGCGCACCGCCCCGCCCACCAGGCACACGCGGGGCGCGCCGTCCGGCCACGCGATGCGTGAGAGCACCGGATCAGCCTCGGCCCACGCTCCTACCGCGATAGCATCGTCGTCATGGGAGATCACGTCGCCCGCAACCTCGACGCCTCGGCGCCCATCGCCCTCGAGGGGCTGGCCGAGGCCATCGCCCGCTGGGAGCCCTGCTCGCTCGACGAGCTGCAGTCGGCATCCGACCGCATCCAGCGCGAGGTGCGCGCGTGGGCCGAGGATCCGGCCAATGCCGAGCGCCCCATCAGCGACTCCCCGGTCTACCTCGACCGCATGGCAGTCGAGGTGCTGATCGAGCGCCGGTACTTCACCGAGTAGCCCCGATCACGGCCACGGCCTCGATCTCCACCGAGGCCCCCGCGGGAAGCGCCGCCACGCCGATCGTGGCCCGGGCCGGGGGGACCGCCCCGAACGCCTCCGCGTAGACCTCGTTCATCGCGCCGAACTCCCCGAGGTCGGTCATGAAGACGGTCGTCTTGACCACGTCGTCCATGGTGCCGCCCGCGGCGCGCACGATGGCCGCCACGTTGGCGAGGCACTGGCGCGTCTGGCCCGCCACGTCCGCCGCTGCGAGATCTCCGGCCGGCGTGAGCGGAACCTGCCCGGACACCCACACCACCTCGCCTCCGGACGCCGCGATGGCCTGGCTGTACGGCGCGCCCGCCACCGGGGCGGGCGCCTCCTCGGTCCTCACGGCCCGTCGCGACATCGCTCTACCTCCTCACGGGCACGCCATCGCGCGCCATTGCTGCCTTCACCTCGCCAACCGTATACACCCCGTCGTGGAACACCGACGCCGCGAGCACCGCGTCGGCGTGCCCCACGGTGACCGCCTCCGCGAAGTGCTCGAGGTTCCCCGCGCCGCCCGAGGCGATCACCGGCACCGGGGCGGCGTCGGCGATGGCGGCGAGCAACTCGGTGTCGAACCCCACCTGCGTTCCATCGCGGTCCATGCTCGTGACCAGCAGCTCACCCGCCCCCCGGCGCGCCGCCTCCGCCGCCCAGGCCACGGCCTCGATTCCGGTCTCCTGCCGCCCCCCGGCGAGGTAGACCTCCCAGCCCGATCCATCTGCCCTGCGCTTGGCGTCGATGGCCACCACGATGCACTGGTCGCCGAACCTCAGCGCCGCACGCTCCACGAGATCGGGGTCGCGCACGGCGGCGGAGTTGAGCGACACCTTGTCGGCGCCGGCCGCGAGCACCCCGCGGATGTCCTCCTCCGTGCGCAGGCCACCGCCGATCGTGAAGGGGATGAACACCTCCTCGGCGGTGCGCTCGACGAGGTGGATGATCGTGTCGCGTTCCTCGTGCGTGGCCGTGATGTCGAGGAACACCAGCTCGTCGGCGCCCTCGGCGTCGTAGCGGGCCGCGAGCTCCACGGGGTCACCCGCGTCGCGGATGTCGACGAAGTTGACCCCCTTGACGACGCGACCGCGGTCGACGTCCAGGCAGGGGATCACCCTGATCATGCGCGCGCCGCCGCCAGCGTCGCGATGGCATCGGCCACCGTGAACCTGCCCTCGTACAGTGCCCGGCCCACGATCACGCCCCGGATGTTGGGGAGCCCCAGCGCCGAGAGCGCCATGAGGTCGTCGAGCGACGAGATGCCTCCCGATGCGAGGATCGTGAGCGGAGGAGCCGCCTGCGAGAGCTTCCGCAGGGCCTCGAGGTTCGGGCCTCCCAGCGTGCCGTCGCGCCCGATGTCCGTGTAGAGCAGGTGCCTCACGCCCGTCCGCACCAGGTCGGCGGCCACGTCCACCGCCGTGCGGTCGGATACCTGCGTCCATCCGTGGGTGGCCACGCGGCCGTCGCGGGCGTCGAGCGCCACCACGAGGCGGTCGCCGAGGCGGGTCGTGGCCCAGGCGAGGAACTCCTCGTCCTCGATCACGGCGGTGCCCACCACCACGCGGTCCACTCCCGTGGCGATGGCGGTCTCCAC
>CAIYRJ010000085.1 GCA_903928615.1 uncultured Actinomycetes bacterium
AACTCCATGGTCTGCGTGGGCAGGCCCAGGGCCAGGCCGATGAGCTGCGGCAGGTGGAGCACCGGCATGGCGTACTCCTCGCCCATCAGCTGCTCGGTCTTGCGCTGGTAGGCATCCATGGCCAGGTGGCAGAGCGGGCACGGCGTGACCATCGCCTGCGCGCCGGCGTCACGGGCGCCGGCGAGCGCCACGTGGCTCTCGCGAAGCGCGACCTCCTCGCGGGCGAGGATGATCGGGAAGCCGCAGCAGCGGGTCTTGCCGTCGTAGTCGGCCACCTCGCCGCCCAGCGCCGTGATGAGGCGCTCGAGCGACTGCGGGCGGTCCGGATCCTCGAAGCCCATCACCGACGACGGCCGCAGCAGCTGGCAGCCGTAGTACGGGGCCACGCGCAGGCCGTTGAGGCCCCTGGGGCCGCGCTGCTCGAGCAGCGAGAGGCCCTCCTCGGTGGCCAGGTACCAGAGCAGGTGCGTGACGTCGATCGTGCCCTGGTACGGACGGGCACCGGCGTTCACCAGCTCGCCGTTCACCTGCTCCAGCAGGCGCGGGTCCTCCTTCACCATCTTGTTCGCGCGACGCAGGTTGAGCGTGCACACGTTGCAGATGGTGAGGATGTCCACGCCCATCGACTCGGCCTCGGAGAGGATGCGCACGTTGAGCGTGAGGTACAGGTTGGGCTTCGCCTCGGCGATGTCACCCGCGCCGCAGCACGTGGCCTGCGGCATGGGAAGCAGCTCGATGTCCAGGAGCGGCGCCAGGGCCTTGGTGGTCGCGTTGAGCTCCTTCGAGCTGAACTCGGCGACGCAGCCGGGGTAGTAGGCGAACTGACGCGGCACTAGATGGTCTCCTTGACGTTCTTGATGAGCTTCGTGACCTGGTCGCGGTTCTTCACCTTGTGGGTGAGCGGCGACGCGGGCAGCTTGCCCTTCTGCAGCATGCGGAGCGCGAGCGGGGCGTTGAACGCGCCGCCCACCGGGTCGGTGTAGCCACCCACGAGCTGCTCGTTGAGCTTGCCGCCGGTCCTCATCGAGATGAGGAAGGCCTTCGCGTGGCGGGCGCCCTTGTCCTTGGTGACCTTCTCCTGGAACGCGATGGCGCCGAGCTTCTCGATGGCGTCACGCGGGTCCACGCCCTTCGGGCAGCGCTCGTTGCAGAACATGCAGCGGGTGCAGTCCCAGATGCCGTGCTGGCCCGAGTAGAGCTTGGCGCGGTTCTTGCGCTGCGAGTCGCGCTCGTCGGCGGCGAAGCGGTAGCCCCACGCAAAGGCGGCCGGGCCCACGAACTCGGGGTCGGCGGCAAGCGAGTTGCACTCCGAGTAGCACGCGGCGCACAGGATGCATGCGCTCTCCTTGGCCACCTTCTCCATCGCGGCCTTGGGCACCAGGCGCTCCTTCTCGGGAGCGGGGCCGTCGGGGATGAGGAACGGCTTGACGGCCTTGAACTTGTCCCAGAACGGCGTCATGTCGACGACCAGGTCCTTGATGGGCGCGAAGTTGCCGATGGGGTCCACCTGCAGGGTGCTCGACCCGCTCTCGGCCTTGGCCTCCTCCACCTGCGTCATGCAGGCGAGCACGGTCTTGCCGTTCACCTTGCAGGCACACGAGCCGCAGATGGCCGAGCGGCATGAGTAGCGCACGGCCAGCGTGCCGTCCTGCTCGTTCTGGATGCGCAGCAGCGCGTCCAGCACCGTGGTCTTCTCCTCGTGCTCGAGGTTGAAGTCCTGGTGGTACGACTCGAGGTCGCCCGAGTCCGGCTGATAGCGGAAGACGCGGAACGTAGTGCTCGCCATCAGTAGGACCTCACCTGGGGCTCGTACTTGGTCATGGTCACGGGCGAGTAGTCGAGGCGGATCTCGCCATCGTCCAGGTACGCCAGCGTGTGCTTCATCCAGTTCTCGTCATCGCGCTCCGGGAAGTCGGTGCGCGAGTGCGCCCCCCGGCTCTCGTGGCGGGCGATGGCGCCGGTCACCATGCAGTCGGCGAGGTCGAGCAGGTAGCCCGTCTCGATGGTGTGGATGAGGTCGGTGTTGAAGGTCTTGCCCTTGTCGTCGACCACCACGCCCTGGAACTGCTGCTTGAGCTCGTCCACCTTGGCCTTGGCCTCGCGCAGGGTGGCGTCCTCGCGGAACACGCCGACCTTCTCCTGCATGACGGTTGCCAGCTCGTCGCGGATCTCGCCCTGGCGCGGGCCGTCCTCGCGGGCGAGCAGGCCCTCGATGCGGTCCTGCGTCTCCTGGGCGGCGTTGCCCGGCACCTTGGGCGCCGGAGCGTCCTGGGCGTAGGCCGCGGAGGCCTCGCCGGCGCGGGCGCCGAACACCACGGCCTCGAGCAGCGAGTTGCCGCCCAGGCGGTTGGCGCCGTGCACCGACACGCAGGAGCACTCGCCGGCGGCGAAGAGACCCGGCATGTGCGGGGCGGCTCCCCAGTTGTCCACGTGCACGCCACCCATGTGGTAGTGCGCGCCGGGCCGGATCGGGATGGGCTCCTCGATCGGGTCGGTGCCGGCGAAGGCGATGGCCAGCTCGCGGATCTGCGGCAGGCGCTCCATGATGCGGTCGCGGCCCAGGTGACGCAGGTCGAGCAGCACGCAGCCGTCGATGCCGCGACCCTCCTGGATCTCCGTGGCCTCCGCGCGCGAGACGACGTCACGCGACGCCAGCTCGAGCTTGTTGGGGGCGTACTTGCTCATGAAGCGGTCCCCGTCCTTGTTCAGGAGGTACCCGCCCTCTCCGCGGGCACCCTCCGTCACGAGCACGCCGTTGGCGGCGAGCGTGGTGGGGTGGAACTGCATGAACTCCATGTCCTTGAGCGGGACGCCCTTGCGAAGGGCAAGGCTCATGGCATCGCCGGTCGACGCGTGCGCGTTCGTCGAGGGGCGGTACACACGGCCGGCGCCACCGGTGGCCATGACGACGGCCTTGGCACCGATGGTCTCGATCTTGCCGTGGATCATGTCGTAGGCCACGACGCCCACGGCGTTCCCGTTGTCGTCCGTCACGAGGTCGGTGACGAACCACTCCTCGTAGGTCGGGATGTTGTACTTCACGCACACGGTGTAGAGCGTGTGGAGGATGACCAGCCCGGTGAGGTCGGCCGCGTAGCAGGTGCGCGGGAACCCGGCGCCGCCGAAGGGGCGCTGGGCGATCTTCCCGGAGTCCTCCTGGCGGCTGAACACAGCCCCCCAGTGCTCCAGTTGGTAAACCTCGAGCGGGGCCCGCTCGCACAGGATCTCGATGGCGTCCTGGTCGCCGATGTAGTCGGCGCCCTTCACCGTGTCGAACGTGTGGTTGTCGGTGTTGTCCTCGGTCTCGTTTCCGAGAGCCGCGTTGATTCCGCCCTGGGCGGCGCCTGAGTGGCTTCGCACCGGATGCAGCTTCGTCACGAGGGCGACGTCAACGCCCGCCTCGTGCGCGGCGATCGCCGCGCGCATCCCCGCAAGACCAGCGCCGACGACGACGACGTCGTGTTCGCGCACTTTTCCCTGACCTCCGGTCGTGTGAGAGGGTTCCCGCTGACCGGAAGGCTACCGCAGCACGGGCCTCCCGAATGTCCCTTCGGCCGGGACATTCGGCCCTCTACGGGGAGTAGCGCCGACCCCCGGCAAACCGCTCGAAGTAGCGCCCCGACGAGATGTCGGTGATCTTCACCACGTCACCGGTCTGCGGGGCGTGCACCATCTGGCCCCCGCCGATGTAGAGGCCCATGTGCCCGATGTATCCCGAGGAGTCGGCGAAGAACACCGTGTCGCCGGGCTTGAGCGCCGCGAACGGCACGTATGCGCCCACGGTGGCCTGGTCCTCGGCCACGCGCGGGATCGTCATGCCGAGCTGCCCGAACACCCAGTAGGTGAGCCCCGAGCAGTCGAACCCGCCGGGCTTGGATCCTCCCCAGCGGTAGGGGGTGCCCTGGTACGACATCGCGAGTTGCACGGCCTGCCCGCCGAGGCCCGGCTTCGACCCCGGCACCACGGTGTTCTTCGCGTATGCCACCTGGCTGGGCCGGCCCGCCTCGGGCTCGAACACCACCACGTCGCCCGGCACCACGGGGAACTCGGCCTCGAGCGGGCGGTTCGCGAGCACCAGCGCCCAGCCCCGGCTCTGCTCGATCGCCGCGTTGGTCTGCGGCCGCTCGCCGTCGATGCCGAGGTAGAGCGGGTCGTCGGCCGTGGCGTTGAACTTCCCGGACACGGTGGACTTCATGTGCAGGGCGCGCGACCGGGCGGCCACGGCGCCGGCCACCAGGGCCTCCTTGCCGGTGTCGCCCCACTCGGGCGGCATGTCGCCCGGCAGCACGCCCCTGATGTAGTTCTCGGTGCTCGTCTGGTTGATCACCGCCATGGTGCGTCCGCTGCTCGGCACCACGCGCAGGCTCCCGCGGTAGCGCAGCTCGAGAGGGTCGGACATTCGGATGCCGGTCTCGGCCGTTCCGCTGTCGAGCCGCACCGGCCCGATGAACTTGAGCGACTTCGACCCCGGAACGTCCAGGTCGGTCACCGCAAAGCCGGTCTTGCCGAAGCGCTTGACGAGGATGCGGTGGCCCACCGCCACCTGGCGCCCCGTCGCCCCGCGCCGCCCCTCGTCCACCAGGCGCAGCACCGTCTTGCCCTGCATCACCACCTGCCTGGCCTGGTCGGCCACGAGGATGCGCACGGTCTGCTGCGGCAGCTGCTTCAGCTGGCTGCCGGGAAAGGCCTCGCGCACGATTTGCTGCGCCGTCTTCCCGCGCTTTGCCTGGGCGAGGGCATCGTTGCGCGTCATCGGCGCGGCCGTGGCGACGGATCCGGCCACGGCGAGCGCCAGGCCGGCTGCGATCAGGGGCCGGAGGAACATCCTCATCTCAACCTAGCAGCGTGCTCCGACCGGCCGGGTGATTAGGGTGACGGGGGTGTCGCGGAACCGCCACGACCACATCGAGAGGGCCCTTGGACGGGCCGCTGATTCGCCCCATTGCGGGACCCTTCTCGCCTCCGTGGACACGGGGACAGGAGAACCCCCGATCTGCCATGGCGACCCCGATGCGCCCTTCTTCATCGCGTCGGCCACCAAGCTGCTCGTCACGGTCATCGCCGCACGGCTTCGCGCACAGGGCGTGCTCGACTGGGATGCGCCCTTCACGCACTACGTGCCCGATGTCGACGTGCACGCACTCTGCGTGGTGGACGGCGCCGACCTCACCGGCGAGGTCACGGTGCGGAATCTCCTCGCGCACACCTCGGGAATGGCCGACTACTTCGAGGGCGCGCGACCCGACGGCACCACCACGTTTCAGCGCCTCCTCGCGCAGGACTTCGCCTGGGATCTGCAGGACGTCCTCGAGTGGACCCGCGACATGCCCGCGGCCTTCGCCCCTGGCGCGCCCGGGCGCGCCCTCTACTCGGACACCGGCTACCAGTTGCTCGGCGCCATCATCGAGCGCATCACCAACATGCCCTTCGCGGATGCCATGCGTCGTCACGCATGCGAGCCGCTTGGCCTGGAGTCCACCTGGTGCCTGGATGCCTCCACGCGCGACCGCTACGCCGAGGTGACGCCCTTCCGCGTCGGTGCCTCGGTGCCCCGGATCCCGCTCGCGATGTCATCGGTTGGGGCGGATGGCGGGGTGGTGAGCACCCTGCGCGACGGCCAGCGCCTCATCCGGGCGTTCCTCGCCGACGGCGAGGCCCTGCCCCCGGGTGTCCTGGCGGAGATCACGGCTGAGTGGCGGCGCATCTTCCGGCCGCTTCGATACGGCACCGGGGTGATGCGCTTTCGGCTGCCGCGGTGGATGGCACCCCTGGGCGCCCCCGACTTCGTCGGGCATTCGGGGGCGAGTGGAACGGTGATCTTCGGCGTGGCCGGAACGGGCACCACGATCGTGCTCACCACCAACCAGGCCGAGCGGCGCGACCTCCCCTTCCGGATGATGGTGTCGGCCGCGAACGCGGCCCGCGGCGGCTGATCACCCAGCCTAGGCTGAGGCGAACACCTGCCCGAGCCGTTCCATCCCCACGGAGATCTCCT
>CAIYRJ010000086.1 GCA_903928615.1 uncultured Actinomycetes bacterium
ACCAACCGCGTACGCGCAGTCACGGCCCGGCCGATCACCTCGTCGAGCGGGCCGCTGCCGTCCCCCACGTCCACCACCCGCACCTTCGCACCGGCACGCGCGGCAGCCACGGCGAGCGGAACCGCGAGCCCCGGGTGCTCCATCCCGGTGGTCACGACGGTGTCGCCACGCTTGAGCCCCGCGCCCCAGATGACGACGTTCATCGCGTGCGTCGAGCTCTGCGCGATGGCAATCTCCTGCGCCGGCCGGCCCATCGCGCGCCCCACCGCTGCGCGCAGGGCATCCTGGCGATCACGCCCGGCCGCCACCGCCGCCTCGCTCATGCGGCCCCTGCCCAGCTGCATGTCCACCATGCCGCGCATGGCGTCCGCCGCCAGGTCGGGCATGGGTCCGGCACCGCCCGTGTTCAGGTAGGCCTCGGCCTCGAGGGCGGGCAGGCGCGCCCGCACGGCGCCGCGACCGGAATCCCACCTCCCCGACTGGCCTGACACGCTGTCAGCCCCCCGCTGACCCGTGTCGCGCCAGGTGGTCGCCAACGACCTTCGCGGCGCACTCACCGCTCGCCACGGCCCCCTCCACCGACGGGTGCAGCGTGACATCGCCCGCGAGGAATACGTTCTCGAGCCCTGTCGCGATACCCGGAAGGTCGTCCCGCACGCCGGGCGGCACCGCGAACTGCGCCCATGGATGCACCACGACGTCCTCGAGCGTGGCCACCCCGTCCCATGGGAAGCCCGGGTTCCACGCGCCGGCCAGCCGCGACATCTCGGCGGCCAGCGCATCGGGATCCGGGGCGCCGTCATCCCCGTGAACGCACGTGGCCAGCAGCCGCGCGCCATCCCCCATCCCGGGCCGCAGCAGATTGGACTCCTGGCACACCAGGTCGATCCGCGGTGCCCCGGCAACGATGGGCGCAGCGTTCAGCACGATGGTCCGGCCGGAGTGGAACGAGCTCGTGAGGGAGTAGACGAGCGTGGTCACGCCCCGGGGCTGCAGGTCGAGGGCCCGGGCAGTGAGGCGATCGAGGTCGGCCAGCAGGCCCCGGGCAGCGGGAGCCTCGGTGGCCACGACCACGCATGCCGCACCGACCACCTCGCCATCGCCCATGCGCACGCCCACTGCCCGGCCCCGGTCGTCGGGATGGGCCGCGATCTCCGCCACCCTCGCCCCGCAGCGCACCTCTCCGCCCAGTTGCTCCACCCTCGCCGCCGCCCAGGCGGCGATCATCCCGTGACCCCCCACCGGGATGACGGCGCGACCCCTGAGCAGCATCTTCATAAGGAATCGGAAGTAGCCGGCGTCGCACCGGAGGTCGCGATCCGCGGTGATCACGCCGAACAGCGGCCGGAAGAAGCCCTCGATGGCCCCCGTCGAAAACCCCATGCCCGCCAGGTATTCGGCGGTTCCGAGGGCCCGCTCCTCGCCCGTGAGCAGGGCATTCACGGGCGCACCGGCCACCTCTGCGCCGAGCCGGGCGAGCCTGGCCACATCGCCGGCGCCGAACCACTCGAAGCCCAGGGTGCCCCGGGGTGACGTGCCCATGCGCGACCACCGGGTGCCGTCGTGCACGACCGCTCCGCGATCGAATGCCACCAGGTCGCGCTTGCCGATGCCGATGTCCCCGAGCATGCGCTTGGTGGCGGGATAGGCGGTGAACAGCGACTGGAACCCCCGATCGAC
>CAIYRJ010000087.1 GCA_903928615.1 uncultured Actinomycetes bacterium
AGGCACGAGGGCTCGAGCACCACGATGGGGTGCCCGGCCATGGCATAGGGAGTGAGCGTGCGCAGCACGCGGAGCCCCTGCTTGCGCGCGAGGTCGGGCATGCCCTGCGAGAGCGCGGGACGACCGCAGCAGCCGCCCGACATCACCTCGGCGCGCGCGCCCGCGGTGCCGAGCACGCGCACGGCGGCGTCGCCGATGGGCGGGTGCAGGAAGCGCGTCCAGGTGTCGGCGAACAGCCCGATCGGCCTGCCGTCGCCCGTGGGCGCCGGTGGGCGCCACTCGCGTACCGGCAGCGGGGCGTCGCGCCCGAGGCGCCCCTCGGCCAGCCGGGCCGCCCGCCGGGCGAGCCGCGGCGACGTCGATCCCGCCCGCATGAGGTCGTGCGCGTGCGCGGCCGCGAGCACGGCGGGGGAGGGGCGCTGCTCTGCGTGGCGATGCACCATGACCTCCACCTTCAGGCGCGACATGTCCACGCCGGCCGGGCACTCGGTGGCGCAGGCCCGGCACGACAGGCACAGGTCCGTGGCCTCCGCCAGCCCGGGATCGGCCAGGCCCAGGTCGAGGTTGCCCTCGATCGCGGCGCGCAGCAGCACGGCGCGCCCGCGCGTGGAGTGCCGCTCATCATGCAGCGCCTGGTACGACGGGCACATCACGGCATCCGACCTGCGGCACTGGCCGTTGCCGTTGCAGGCCTCGGCCGCGCGCTGCAGGCCGCCCACGGCGTCGAACGACACCGCCGTGCTGATGTGGTGCAGGGGAGGGGACGCCGCGATGCGCAGGCCCTCGTCGAGCGGATCGGGGTCGGTGATGATGCCCGGGTTGAGGATTCCCGCGGGGTCGAGCGCCCGCTTCACCTGGTCGAAGCGCTGGAGCAGGTCGGCGTCGTACATGCGGGGGAGCAGCTCGCCCCGCAGGCGCCCGTCGCCGTGCTCGCCCGAGAGCGATCCTCCGTGCGCGGACACGATGTCGGCCACGGCCTCGGCCACGCGCCGCACCTGCGCGGGGGCGCCCGGCTGGCGCAGGTCGACCATCGGGCGGATGTGCAGGCAGCCCACGCTCGCGTGGCCGTACCAGACCGCGTCGCCCATGCCCTCGTCGGCGAGCACGCGGCGCACCTCGCGGGCGAATGGGGCGAGCGCGTCGGGCGGCACCGCGGGGTCCTCGATGAACGGAATGGGCTTCTCGTCGCCCTCCGTGCGAAGCGCCCGGGCGATGCCCGTGCGCCGGATGGTCCACACGGCGGCCTGGTCGGCCGGGTCGTCGATGACCGTCGCGCCGGCCAGCGCCCGGGCGTTCTGCGTGGCCTCGCCGGGCTCCCCCGAGTACTCGACCACCAGCATCGCGGGCGCGCGGCCCACGATGCCGAGCAGCGCGCGCTCCGCCGGCTGGCGGTTGGAGGGGTCGACAAGCGAGGCATCCATCAGCTCGATGGCCGAGGGGCCGGTGGCGATGAGGGCGGGCACGGCCTCGAGTGCGGAGTCGACATCGGTGAACGGCACGATGGCCAGCGCGCGCTCGGGCGGGATGGGCCGCAGCCGCACCACGGCCGAGCGCATGACCGCCAGCGTTCCCTCGCTGCCCGAGAGGAACGCCGGCCAGTCGGGTTCGGGTCCGGCGAGGCGGTCGAGCGCATAGCCGGACACCCGCCGCATGAGGGAGGGGAAGCCCTTGTCAGTGGCGAGCGCCCGCGCGGCCTCGAGCGCCGGGGGCGCGTGGCCGCCCTTCACGAGCGAGGCCTGCGTGCCATCGGCCAGCACCACATCGAGCTCCACGATGTTGTCGGCGGTCATGCCGTAGACGATCGAGCGGGCGCCCGCGGAGTTGTTGCCGATCATCCCCCCGAGCGTCGCGCGGCTGCCGGTGGCCACGTCGGGACCGAACATGAGCCCGTGTGCGGCGGCCGCCCGGTTGAGGTCGTCGAGCACCGCGCCGGGCCCCACGCGCGCGGTCATCGATGCGGGATCGACCTCGATGCCGCGCAGGCGGGAGCAGTCGACCACCAACCCGTGGCCCACCGACTGCCCGGCCAGGCTCGTGCCCGCACCCCGCATGGTGAGGGGGATGTCGTGCCGCGCGCAGGCATCGACGGCCAGCGCGAGGTCGTCCTCGTGGCCCGCCAGCAGCGCTCCCACGGGCACGCGGCGGTACAGGCTGGCGTCCACGGCATAGAGCTCGCGCGTGGCGGCATCGCCCCGCACGTCGCCGTGGGTCTCGCGGGCCAGTTCCAGCAGCGCGTGGCGTGCGTTATCCACGCCCCCGATGGTATGCCCGACCGCTCACCGAAGTCCCGCTTGCGAGCCGCGTTCCGCGTGCTATGTTCCCCCGGCTCGAAAGAGCAACGGCCTTCTTACGCGCGGCCATCAGGGCCGCGCGTTGCATGAGTGGGCCTTTTCGGAAGCACAGGCGGGTGGCGACCCGGATGGTCGTTCGCCCGCTCGGACGCGCATGAGGAGCATGGGATGGCGAAGGAGAAGTTCGACCGCTCGAAGCCCCACGTGAACGTGGGCACCATCGGTCACGTCGACCACGGCAAGACGACCCTCACTGCTGCCATCACCCAGACGCTCGGCCAGAAGTACGGCGGCGAGGTGCGCAGCTTCGATGAGATCGACAACGCCCCCGAGGAGCGCGAGCGCGGCATCACCATCGCGACCTCGCACGTGGAGTACGAGACGGAGGGCCGTCACTACGCCCACGTCGACTGCCCGGGTCACGCTGACTACATCAAGAACATGATCACGGGTGCCGCCCAGATGGACGGGGCGATCCTGGTGGTGTCGGCCGCAGATGGCCCGATGCCGCAGACCCGTGAGCACATCCTGCTCGCCCGCCAGGTGGGCGTGCCGTACATCGTGGTGGCCCTCAACAAGGCCGACATGGTGGACGACGAGGAGCTGCTCGAGCTCGTGGAGCTCGAGGTCCGTGAGCTGCTCAGCGAGTACGAGTTCCCGGGTGACGACATCCCCGTCGTCAAGGTCTCGGCGCTCAACGCCCTCAACGGCGACGCCGCAGCCCAGGAGCAGATCCTCGAGCTGATGCAGGCCGTGGACGACTACGTGCCGCTCCCGGAGCGCGACGTGGACAAGCCGTTCCTGATGCCCGTGGAGGACGTCTTCACGATCACCGGTCGCGGCACCGTCGCCACCGGCCGCGTGGAGCGCGGCATCATCAACGTGAACGACGAGGTCGAGGTCGTCGGCATGCAGACCGAGATCGAGAAGACCGTCGTCACCGGCGTCGAGATGTTCCGCAAGCTGCTCGACCAGGGCCAGGCCGGCGACAACATCGGCGCCCTGCTCCGCGGCGTGAAGCGCGAGGACATCCGGCGTGGCCAGGTGCTCGCCGCTCCCGGCAGCATCACCCCGCACACGAAGTTCAAGGCGCAGGTGTACGTGCTCTCCAAGGAGGAGGGCGGCCGTCACACGCCGTTCGTCAACGGCTACCGCCCGCAGTTCTACTTCCGCACGACTGACGTGACCGGCGTCATCCAGCTCCTCGACGGGGCCGAGATGATCATGCCGGGTGACAACGCCGTGCTCGAGGTGGAGCTCATCGTCCCGATCGCCATGGAGGACGGCCTCCGCTTCGCCATTCGCGAGGGCGGCCGCACCGTGGGCGCCGGGGTCGTGGAGCAGATCCTGGAGTAGCAGCACTGGCAGGACGGGCCCCGTCACCCCGCATCCGGGGGGCGGGGCCCTCGCTTTCCCCAAGCAGTACCCGACGACGCAGAACGAGAAGACCGAACCTTGATCACGCAGAACAAAATCCGAATCAGGCTCAAGGCCTACGACCATGAGCTGATCGACAAGAGCGCGGCCTCCATCGTGGAGACGGCCCAGCGGAGTGGCGCGACCATCTCCGGTCCCGTGCCGCTCCCCACCGAGTGCCATCGCTACTGCGTCATCAAGGGCCCGTTCAAGGACAAGGACTCGCGGGAGCACTTCGAGGTGCGCACCCACAAGCGCCTCATCGACATCTTCTCGCCCACCCCCAAGACGGTCGACTCGCTCATGCGCCTCGACCTGCCCGCCGGCGTCGACATCGAGATCAAGGTCTGATCATGGCTGCGATCATCGGACGCAAGGTCGGAATGACCCAGATCTTCGCCGAGGACGGCGCGAGGGTTCCCCTCACCGTCATCGAGGCCGGCCCCTGCCCCGTGGTGCAGGTGAAGACCGACGAGCGCGACGGCTACTCCGCCGTGCAGCTCGGCTTCGGCGCGGCCAAGGCGAAGCACATCAACAAGCCCGAGCAGGGCCACCTCGAGAAGGCCGGCGCGCCGCTGATGCGCCACCTGCACGAGTTCTCGCCCGAGGACCTCGGCCTGGAGGAGGGCGAGGAGCTCTCCGAGGGGCAGCTCGTCACGGTCGACCGCTTCATCCCGGGCTCGTACGTGAAGGTCACCGGCACCTCGAAGGGCAAGGGCTTCGCCGGCACGATCAAGCGCCACAACTTCGCAAGCGGCCCCAAGAGCCACGGCTCGCACAACGTGCGCCGCCCGGGCTCCATCGGCGCCGCCGCCTACCCCGCCCGCGTGTTCAAGGGCATCCGGATGGCCGGCCACATGGGCGCGCGTCAGGTCACGCAGCGCGGCCTGCAGGTGGTCGACCGCGATCCCGAGCGCAACATCCTGCTCGTCAAGGGCGCGGTGCCCGGCGCCGTCGGCTCGATCGTCTATGTGAGGCCCGACTGATGGCTGCGCACCTGCTCACCAAGACCGGCAAGGCATCCGGCGCCGCCGACCTCGGCGCCGAGATGGAGGCCCAGGACATCAAGCCGCACCTCATCCACGAGGTGGTCACGGCCGAGATGGCCTGGCGCCGCGCCGGCACGCACAGCACCAAGACCCGCAGCGACGTCAGCGGCGGCGGCAAGAAGCCGTGGCGCCAGAAGGGCACCGGCCGGGCCCGCGCGGGCTCGAACCGCTCGCCCATCTGGACCGGCGGCGGCATCACCTTCGGCCCGCACCCGCGCAACTACGGGGGCAAGGTCAACCGCAAGGCGTACCGCCAGGCGTTCCGCTCGGCCATCAAGGCCCACGTGGAGCGCGGCACCATCGCCGTGATGGAGCCCACCGGCTGGGACACCCCCAGCACCAAGCGCGCGGCCGAGTACCTGGCCAAGGCGCCCGCCGAGCTCGCGGCCCGTCCGCTGCTCGTGGTGGTCACCGAGTCGTCGTCGCCCGAGGCGCTGTCGTTCCGCAACATGCGCGACGTGCGCGTGCTCGAGGCCCGCGACATCGAGACCGTCGACATCATGGCCGGCCGCTCGGTGCTGGTGGAGCGCGACGTGTGGGACCGCTGGAACGGCGCCGCCGCTCCCGCGCCCGAGGCCGAGGGGGATGACGCGTGAGCACCAGCAACGACCTTCGCGGCGATGTCCGCCGCGCCATCGTGAGCCCGGTGGTGTCCGAGAAGAGCTACCTGCTCGTCCAGGCGCACAACCAGTACACGTTCCGCGTCCTCGACGACGCCCACAAGGTGGAGATCCGCCAGGCCGTCGAGGAGCTCTTCGACGTCACGGTCACCGACGTGCGCATCGTCCGGGTGCAGCCCAAGCCCAAGCGGCGCGGGCGCAGCATGGGCACCCGCCCCGGCTGGAAGAAGGCCATCGTCGAGCTCGTGCCCGGCGATTCGATCGACATCTTCGAGGGCGCCTGATGGGTATCCGCAAGCACAAGCCCACCTCGCCCGGCCGGCGCTTCGTCGCCAGCTCGGACTTCGCCGAGGTCACCAAGAGCACGCCTGAGAAGTCGCTGCTCGAGCCGATCCACAAGACCGGCGGGCGCAACAACAACGGCCGCATCACCACCCGGCACAAGGGTGGCGGGCACAAGCGCCGCTACCGGGTCATCGACTTCAAGCGCACCAAGGACGGCGTGCCCGCCCGCGTTGCCTCGATCGAGTACGACCCCAACCGCACCGCCCGCATCGCGCTGCTGCACTACGCCGACGGCGAGAAGCGCTACATCCTCGCGCCCCAGCGGCTCGAGGTGGGCGACACCGTCATGAGCGGCCCCGGGGCGGACATCCGCCCGGGCAATGCGCTCGCGCTGCGCGACATCCCGACGGGAACGATCGTGCACAACATCGAGCTGCAGATCGGCCGCGGTGGCCAGATGTGCCGCTCGGCCGGCACCGGCGCCCAGCTCGTGGCGAAGGAGGGCGACTACGCCACCCTGCGCCTGCCGAGCACCGAGATGCGCATGGTGCACATCGACTGCCGCGCCACCGTGGGCCAGCTGGGCAACTCCTCGCACTCCAACGAGGTGGGGGGCAAGGCCGGCCGCAGCCGTTGGCGCGGCGTTCGCCCGACCGTCCGCGGTTCCGCCATGAACCCGGTGGACCACCCGCACGGCGGTGGCGAGGGCAAGAGCAACTCTGGTCGCCACCCGGTGACCCCCTGGGGCAAGCCGACCAACGGTCACCGCACGCGTGACCCGAAGAAGGCGAGCCAGAAGCTGATCGTCCGCGGTCGCAAGCGCGGAAAGCACACGGAAGGCCGATGAGCAGAAGCCTCAAGAAGGGTCCGTTCGTCGACCCCAAGCTGATTGCCCGCATCGAGGAGATGAACACCTCGAACGAGAAGCGCATGCTGCGCACCTGGTCGCGGTCGTCCACGATCTTCCCGGAGATGGTGGGCCACACGATCGCCGTCCACGACGGCCGCAAGCACGTGCCCGTGTTCATCTCCGAGAGCATGGTGGGCCACAAGCTGGGTGAGTTCGCGCCCACGCGGTCCTACAAGGGCCACGGCGACGACCGTCAGACCTCGAGGCGTTGACGTGAGCACCGAGACCACAGCAGAGGCGACCGAGGCCGAGGTGGAGGCTCCCGACGTGGAGGCCACCGACGCCGAGGGCACCGACGTGGAGGCCCCCGAGGCCACCACGAACGAGCCCGCGCGCTCCGACAAGGTGCGCAACCGCAAGCCGGCGCGCCCGCAGGCCACGGCCAAGTTCGTGCGCGTGTCGGCCCGCAAGGCCCGGCTGGTCGCCGACCTCATCCGCGGCAAGTCCGTTCCCGAGGCCCAGGCGATCCTCGCCTTCTCCACCCGCGCGGCCGCCGAGCCGGTGCGCAAGGTGCTGGAGTCGGCCATGGCCAACGCCGACCACAACGCGGGCCTCGACGTGCGCGAGCTCTACCTCACGCGCGTGACCATCGACGAGGGCCCCACCATGCGGCGATTCCGTCCGCGTGCGCAGGGCCGGGCATCGCGCATCAACAAGCGCACCTGCCACATCACGATCGGCCTTGGCCAGTACGGCTCCGAGGCGGAGGGACGTGCCTGATGGGCCAGAAGGTCAACCCCACCGGATTCCGCATCGGCATCCTCCAGGGCTGGAAGAGCAACTGGTACACCGAGCGTGACTACGCCGCGTACCTCGACGAGGACCGGGCCGTGCGCGACCACATCACGCGCAAGCTCAGCCACGCCGGCCTCTCGGACATCCAGATCCGCAAGGACGCCACCAAGCTCACCGTCGATATCTTCACGGCCCGTCCGGGCATCGTGATCGGCAAGAGCGGGTCCGAGGTGGACGCCCTTCGCCGTGAGCTCAACCAGATCACGTCGAAGCAGATCCAGATCAACATCAACGAGATCAAGCGCCCGGAGCTCGACGCCGCCCTCGTGGCCCAGTCGATCGCCGAGCAGCTCGAGAACCGCGTGTCGTTCCGCCGCGCCATGAAGCGCGCGCTCACCTCGGCCATGCGCTCCGGCGCACAGGGCGTGAAGGTGCAGTGCGGCGGGCGCCTCGGCGGCTCGGAGATGTCGCGCTCGGAGCACTACTCCGATGGCCGCGTGCCGCTGCACACGCTGCGCGCGGACATCGACTACGGCTTCGCCGAGGCCAAGACCACCTTCGGCCGCATCGGCGTGAAGGTGTGGATCAACAAGGGCGAGGTTCTGCCCGAGGGCGTCGTGGACGCCCGCGGTCGCAGCAACGAGCTCGACGCCCCGCCTCCGCGGCGCCCGCGTCGCGACGGCCGTGGCCGTGGCGGGCAGGGTGGCCAGGGCGGCGGCCAGGGTCGTGGCGGCCAGGGTCGCGGCGGCCAGGGTGGCCAGGGCGGCGCTCCGTCAGAGGGATCGAGGTAGCCCCATGTTGATGCCCAAGCGCACCAAGTACCGCAAGGCGCACCGCGGCCGTCGCCGTGGCGAGGCCAAGGGTCACCAGGAGGTCCACTTCGGCCAGTACGGGCTGAAGGCCCTCGAGAACGGCTGGATCACCAACCGCCAGATCGAGAGCGCCCGTGTGGCGATGACCCGCTACATCAAGCGCCAGGGCAAGGTGTGGATCAACCTGTTCCCGCACCTTCCCGTCACCAAGAAGCCGGCCGAGACCCGCATGGGATCCGGCAAGGGCTCACCCGAGGCCTGGGTGGCCGTGGTGAAGCCCGGCAAGGTGATGTTCGAGCTCTCCGGCGTGCCGGAGGAGACCGCCCGCGAGGCCATGCGCCTCGCGGCGATGAAGCTGCCCGTGAAGTGCAAGTTCGTGACGCGCGAGGACGCCTAGGCAATGCCGACGCAGAAGGCCAGTGAACTTCGCGAGCTGTCAGACGACCAGCTCGCCATGAGGCTCGAGGAGTCGCGCCAGGCGCTCTTCAACCTGCGCTTCCAGCTGCCCACGGGCGCGCTGGAGCGCACGAGCGAGCTCGGCGTGCGCAAGCGCGAGATCGCCCAGATCCTCACGGTCGTCCGTGAGCGCGAGATCGCCGAGGAGGAGGCAGCCAATGGCTGAGACGCCCCAGGAGAGCGTTGCCAACCGCAAGGTGCGCCAGGGCATCGTCACGAGCGACGCCCGTGACCGCACCATCACCGTGCGCGTGGACACCTCGCGCCGTCACCCGATCTACGGCAAGACCGTGCGCAGCTCGTCGAAGCTGCACGCGCACGACGAGCGCAACGAGGCCGGCATCGGCGACGTGGTGCGCGTGGTGGAGACCCGCCCGACGTCGAAGCAGAAGCGCTGGCGCCTCGTCGAGATCGTCGAGAAGGCCCGCTAGGAGCACGCGATGATCCAGAACGAATCACGACTCCGCGTCGCGGACAACACCGGTGCCAGGGAGCTCCTGTGCATCCGCGTCCTCGGGGGCAGCAAGCGCCGTTACGCGCACGTGGGCGACACCATCGTCGCCACCGTCAAGCAGGCCACGCCGAATGGCGCCGTCAAGAAGGGCGACGTCGTGAAGGCCGTGGTGGTGCGCACCAAGAAGGCGCATCCGCGCGAGGACGGCACGTTCATCGCCTTCGATGAGAACGCGGCCGTCATCATCGACAACGCCCAGAACCCGCGCGGCACCCGCATCTTCGGCCCGGTGGCCCGCGAGCTGCGCGAGAAGCAGTTCATGAAGATCGTCTCCCTCGCCCCGGAGGTGCTCTAGTGCCTGCGCGCATCAAGACGGGTGACGAGGTCATGTGCATCGCCGGCAAGGACAAGGGCCGCACCGGCACCGTGCTCGAGGTCAGCCCCAAGGACGAGCGCGTGCTCGTGGAGGGCCTGAACATGGTGAAGCGCCACACCAAGGCGCGTCCGCCGGACGACCCGGGCGGGATCATCGAGAAGCCCGCCCCGATGCACATCTCGAACGTCATGCCGATCGACCCGACCGACAAGAAGCCGTGCCGGGTTCGCATCGAGGAGAAGGACGGAGAGCGCATTCGCGTGTCCGCCCGCACCGGGAAGGCCCTGGATTGAGCACCGAGACCGCCACCGCCATTCCGCCGGCGCGCCTCAGGCAGCGCTACGAGGACGAGGTGCGCCCGAAGCTGCAGGAGCGCTTCGGGTACTCGTCGTCGATGGAGCACCCGCGTATCGAGAAGATCACGCTCAACATGGGCGTGGGCGATGCCAAGGCCAACTCCAAGGCCCTCGACGACGCCGTCGAGGAGCTGGCGATCATCTCGGGCCAGCGCCCGGCGATCACCCGCGCCCGCAAGTCGATCGCCCAGTTCAAGCTGCGCGAGGGCATGCCGATCGGCGCGAAGGTCACGCTGCGCGGCGCCCGCATGTGGGAGTTCCTCGACCGACTCAACACGGTCGCGCTCCCGCGCATCCGCGACTTCCGCGGCATCAACCCCGACGGGTTCGATGGCCGTGGCAACTACAACCTCGGCCTGCGCGAGCAGACGATCTTCCCGGAGATCGACTACGACAAGGTCGGGGCGGTTCGCGGGCTCAACGTCACCATCACGACGTCGGCCCGTACCGACGAGGAGGCCAAGGCCCTGCTCCAGGAGCTGGGCATGCCCTTCCGCGAGCAGGGCTACACCGCCGAGGAGCGCGCGGCTCGGCGGCGCAAGAAGATGCGCAAGTTCCGCGGTCGAAAGCGATAGAGGAAGGTCCAGGAACACGTGGCGAAGACGTCCCTCAAGGTGAAGGCCTCACGGCCTCCCAAGTACCGCACGCAGGCATACACCCGGTGCCACCGGTGCGGTCGCTCGCGCGCGGTGTTCCGCAAGTTCGGCCTGTGCCGCATCTGCCTGCGCGACGAGGCCCACGCCGGCCACATCCCCGGCATGACGAAGTCCAGCTGGTAGCCCGATGCTGACCGATCCCATCGCAGACATGCTCACGCGCATTCGCAACGCCAACATGGCGCTGCACGACACCGTCGACATGCCGTCGAGCCGGCTCAAGTCGGACATCGCCCGCGTGCTCGAGGAGCAGGGCTACATCGCCGGCTGGGAGACCAGCAGCGAGGGCTCCCACTCCACGCTCACCGTCAAGCTCAAGTACGACGAGGACCGCCGCCGCGTGATCACCGGCCTCAGCCGCGTGTCGAAGCCCGGTCGTCGCGTGTACGCCGACAAGGACTCCCTGCCCAAGGTTCTGGGTGGCATGGGCGTCGCCATCATCTCGACCTCCCAGGGTCTCCTCACGGGCCACGAGGCCCGTCGCCGCGGAGTCGGCGGCGAGGTCCTGTGCACGGTCTGGTAGGGGAGGAGCGACCGTGAGCCGAATCGGACGCGCACCCATTCCGGTCCCCGATGGGGTCACCGTGGACATCTCGGGCCAGAAGGTCTCGGTCAAGGGCCCCAAGGGCGAGCTCCAGCACGTGGTGGTGGAGCCCATCCGCGTGGCGCAGGAGGACGGCACCCTCGTGGTCACCCGTCCGACCGATCGCGGCCCGCATCGCGCGCTGCACGGCCTGTCGCGCACGCTGGTGGCCAACATGGTCACGGGCGTCACCACCGGCTTCGAGCGCCGCCTCGAGCTCGTGGGCGTCGGCTACCGTGCCGCGCTCAAGGGCAAGAACCTCGAGCTGGCGGTGGGTTTCTCGCACCCGGTCACGTTCGAGCCGCCGGAGGGCATCACGTTCGAGGTCCCCGAGGTCACGGAGATCGTGGTGTCGGGCATCGACAAGCAGCAGGTCGGCCAGATCGCCTCGGAGATCCGCCGGGTGCGTCCGCCGGAGCCCTACAAGGGCAAGGGCATTCGCTACCAGGGCGAGGTCGTGAGGCGCAAGGTCGGGAAGAGGGCCTAGGAGAGATGGGCAAGATCACCACACGAGACGCCCGCGCGCGTCGTCACCGCCGCGTCCGCGGCAAGGTCCACGGAACCGCCGAGCGCCCGCGCCTGTCGGTCTCGCGGTCGAACCTGCGCATCTACGCGCAGCTCATCGATGATGACCGCGGCCACACCGTGGCTGCTGCCGGATCGCACGAGGCCGCCCTCAAGGGCCTGGCCAAGGGCCCGGCGGCAACCGAGGTGGGCAAGCTCATCGCCGAGCGCGGCAAGGCCGCGGGCGTGAGCAGCGTGGTCTTCGACCGCGGCGGCTACCTGTACCACGGCAGGGTCAAGTCCCTTGCCGACGGCGCCCGCGAGGGCGGGCTCGAGTTCTAGAGGACCGGGGAAGAGGAACATGGCAGAGCGCAGTCGCGACAAGGTGCACGCCGAGGGAGCAGAGCTCTCCGAGCGCGTGGTGCAGGTGAATCGCGTGGCCAAGGTCGTGAAGGGCGGCCGTCGCTTCTCGTTCTCGGCCCTCGTGGTGGTCGGCAACGAGGTCGATGCCGTCGGCGTGGGCCACGGCAAGGCCAACGAGGTGCCCCTGGCCATCCAGAAGGCCGTGGACGACGCCAAGAAGAACATGTTCCGGGTGCCGCGCTACGGCTCCACGATCACCCACGAGGTCATCGGCCACCACGGCGCGGGCCGCGTGCTGCTCAAGCCGGCCGCCCCGGGTACCGGCGTCATCGCCGGCGGCGGGGTGCGCGCCGTGCTCGAGCTCGCCGGCGTGCGCGACATCCTCAGCAAGTCCCTCGGCACCACCAACCCCGTCAACCTCGTTGCCGCCACGGTGGCCGGGCTCAAGAGCCTGCGCACGCCCGAGCAGGTGGCCGCGCTGCGCGGCAAGACCGTCGCCGAGGTGCTGGGCACCGCCGGCGGGTCGACCAAGCCCGCTGACGACGTCGTGGTCGAGGCCGCTGAGGCCTCGGAGGAGGTCACCGCGTGACCACCCTGAAGATCACCCAGGTGCGCTCCCAGATCGGGAGCTCCGAGCGCCACCGCGGTACGCTCCGCGCGCTGGGCCTCGGGCGCATCGGCAAGACCGCGATCCACGAGGACTCGCCGGCGCTTCAGGGCGCCATCCGCAAGGTCGCGAACCTCGTGCAGGTGGAGGAGGTCCAGAGTGGCAGCTGATGAGCCCAAGGTGACGGGCGGCGTGGACCCCGAGGAGGTCCGCCTCGAGAGCCTCGGTCCCAATCCCGGAGCGAAGCACCGCCGCAAGCGGGTGGGTCGCGGTCCCGGGTCGGGGAAGGGCAAGACCTGCGGTCGTGGCATGAAGGGCGCCGGCGCGCGCTCGGGCCCCGGCCCGCGCCCCGGCTACCGCGGCGGCACGATCCCGATCCACATGCAGAAGGGCAAGCTGCGCGGCCCGAACCACAAGAAGTCGATGCCGATCGGCCCCTTCCGCACCCACTCGGTGCCCGTCAACGTCGGTGCGCTGGCCAAGGCCTTCGCCGCCGGTGACACGGTGGACGCCGAGTCGCTCGCCAAGGTCGGCCTGGTGAAGAACAACACCAACCGCGCATACCCCGTGAAGCTGCTCGCCGGCGGCGAGATCACCCACGCGCTCACCGTGCGCGTGGAGCAGGCGTCCGCCGCGGCCGTGGCCAAGATCGAGGCAGCCGGAGGCAGCGTCGAGCTCGTCGGCAACGCCGGCAGCGAGTAGGAGGGGCCGGGGCCAGGCCCGCTGATGCTCAAGGCCATGCTCAACTCGCTCCGGTCCCCGGAGCTGCGCAAGAAGCTCTGGTTCACCGCGGCCATGCTGCTGGTGTTCCGCTTCGGCTCCTACGTGCCCGTGCCGGGCGTGGAGCCCGAGAAGCTCGCCGCCGCGCTCGAGGGCCAGGGCACCACCAACATCCTGAACTTCCTCAACCTGTTCGCGGGGGGCGCGCTCACGCGCTTCGCCGTGTTCGCGCTGGGGATCATGCCGTACATCACCGCGAGCATCATCCTGCAGCTCCTCACGGTGGTGGTCCCGTCGCTCGAGCGCCTCCAGAAGGAGGGCGAGTCGGGCTACGCCAAGATCACCCAGTACACGCGCTACATGACCGTGGGCCTGGCGTTCCTGCAGTCGTTCGCCTACGTCATGTACTTCCGCTCGCAGGATGCCCTGCCGGGGGTGGGGTGGTCACGGACATTCCTGATCATCATCACGCTCACCGCGGGAACCACGCTGGTGATGTGGATCGGCGAGCTCATCACCCAGCACGGCATCGGCAACGGCATCTCGCTGCTCATCTTCGTCTCCATCGTCGCGGCGCTCCCCGACGCCATCCGCGGCTGGCTCGGCCTGCCGCCGGTCACCGCGGTGATCATCGGCATCATCGCCCTGGCCCTCGTGGTGGGCATCGTCTTCGTGAACGAGGGCGTGCGCCGCATCCCGATCCAGTACGCCAAGCGGCAGGTCGGGCGCCGCATGACCTCGGGCGGCACCACCTACATGCCGATCCGCGTGAACATGGCCGGAGTGATCCCGGTCATCTTCGCGGCCTCGATCACGATCCTGCCGCCCACCATCGCCGAGCTCGCCGGCGGCACGGGCTGGGCCCAGGGCGTGGCCGACTTCCTGTCGCCGGGCTCCTGGTGGTTCATCCTGTTCGAGGGCCTGCTGATCGTGCTCTTCACGTACTTCTACACGGCGGTGCAGTTCAACCCGACCGAGCAGGCGGACAACCTGAAGAAGTACGGCGGGTTCATCCCCGGCGTGCGACCAGGCCGCCCGACGGCGATCTACCTCGATCGCGTGGTCAGCCGGCTCACGCTGCCGGGCGCCATCTACCTCGCCCTCATCGCCGAGTTCCCCAACATCATCTTCCGCTACCTGCCCGAGTCGAACGTGTTCTTCGGGCTGTTCGGCGGAACGTCCATCCTGATCGTCGTCGGCGTGGCTCTGGACACCATGCGCCAGATGGAGGCCCAGCTGATGATGCGCTCCTACGAAGGGTTCCTCCAATAGCGCGCCTCGTCCTGTTCGGTCCTCCCGGTGCCGGCAAGGGCACCCAGGCGGAGCTCCTCAAGGAGCGCGGCCTGCTGCACCTCTCCACGGGCGACCTGCTGCGTGCCGCCGTGAAGGAGGGCACCCCGCTCGGCCTTGAGGCCAAGACCTACATGGACGCCGGCGACCTGGTGCCCGATGCAGTGGTCATCGGCATGATCCGCGAGGCCCTCACCGGTCGCACCGACGACTTCATGCTCGACGGCTTCCCGCGCACGATCGCCCAGGCCGAGGCGCTCGACGCCATGCTGGCCGAGGTGGGCGCGCCCATCGACGCGGTCATCTCGTTCGACGTGCCCCGCGACGAGCTGGTGCGCCGCCTGGGCGGGCGCTGGATCTGCCGGGGCTGCGGGCGCTCGTTCCACGAGGTGAGCAACCCCTACGACGGCTCGCCGTGCTCGTCCACCGGCGCCGAGTGCGACCTCTACCAGCGCGACGACGACCGCCCCGAGGCCGTGGCAAACCGCCTCGACGTGTACGACGCGCAGACCTCCCCGCTCATCGAGTACTACGAGTCGCGGGGGCTGCTGCGGCGTGTTGACGGCGCCCTCTCGCTCGACGAGGTGCAGGCGCAGGTTGTCGAAGCGCTCGCGTAGGAAGGGCTCGCCCGACGCCGAGGCGCCGGCACCGCCGCGCAGCGGGCCGATTCCCAAGACGCCGGACGAGATCGACGCCATGGCCGCGAGCGGCGCGGTGCTGGCCGAGTGCCTCGACATGCTCGAGGCGGCGGTGGCACCGGGCGTCACCACCCTGGCCCTCGACCAGATGGCCGAGGAGTTCATCGTCTCGCACGGCGGCGTGCCGTCGTTCAAGGGCTACCACGGGTTCCCGGGCACCATCTGCCCCTCGGTCAACGAGGAGGTGGTGCACGCGATCCCCGGCCCCTACGCGCTTGCCGAGGGCGACATCATCTCGATCGACTGCGGCGTGACCCTCGACGGCTGGGTGAGCGACTCCGCGCGCACGATCGCCGTGGGCGCGGTGAGCCAGGTGGCCACCGACCTCATGGACGCCACACGCCGCTCGCTCGCCGCCGGCATCACGCAGGCGCGCGTGGGCAACCGCACCGGCGACATCGGCGCCGCGGTGCAGGAGGGCGTGGAGCGCGCGGGCTTCAACGTGGTGCGCACCCTCGTGGGGCACGGCGTGGGGCGCAGCATGCACGAGGAGCCGCAGGTGCCGAACTTCGGCTCGGCGGGCAGCGGCGTGCTGCTGGAGGAGGGCGTGGTGATCGCCATCGAGCCCATGGTCACCGAGGGCGACCCGGAGGTGGTCCTGGGGGGCGACGGCTGGGTGGTTTCCACCCGCGATAGCGGCCTGGCCGCGCACTTCGAGCACACCGTGGCCATCACGGCGTCGGGGCCGCGCATCCTCACCCGGGCGGGCGCATGAGCGCCGGCCGCCCCATTCGCCGGCAGATGACGGATCGATACCGATGAGCCCCGGTTCCTGCTATCTTGCGCGGCCGCGCGTGGAACGGAACGCGATGGTCGCCGTGTGCCTCATCGGCCCTGCGATCCCGCACCGTCACCACGCGCTTTGCGGGGGCGTCGCGGCCCATCCGGCCACGCGCCACGCCGAGTCGTCCCCGAGTCACCCAGTGAGGAGCATTTCGTGAAGGTCCGTCCGTCCGTGAAGCCGATGTGCGAGAAGTGCCGCGTGATCAAGCGGCACGGCAAGGTCCTCGTGATCTGCAGCAACCCTCGACACAAGCAGACCCAGGGGTAGTCAGTGGCGCGAATCGCCGGAGTCAACATCCCCCGCGAGAAGCGGGTGGAGATCGGCCTCACCTACGTCTACGGGATCGGCCGCACCACGGCCAACGAGATCCTCGGCAAGGTCGGGATCAGCAGGGACACCTATGTCCGTGACCTGACCGAGGAAGAGGTCGGACAGCTCCGCGAGGTGATCGAGCGCGACTACATCGTGGAGGGCGACCTCCGCCGCGAGCGCGCCAACAACATCAAGCGCCTCATGGACATCGGCTGTTACCGCGGGCTGCGCCACCGGCGCGGGCTCCCGGTGAACGGCCAGCGCACCAAGACCAACGCCCGCACGCGCAAGGGCCCGAAGCGCACTGTCGGCAAGCAGCGCAAGAAGTAGCCGGAGCGTAAGGAGCACATGGCACGCCAGAAGGCCACCCGAGGTCGTACCCGCCGCAAGGCCCGCAAGAACATCGCTGCGGGACACGCGCACATCAAGACCTCGTTCAACAACACGATCGTCACCCTCACCGACCGCGCGGGCAACGTGATCGCGTGGGAGACCGCCGGCTCCGCCGGGTTCAAGGGCTCCCGCAAGAGCACGCCGTTCGCCGCCCAGGTCACGGCCGACGCCGCCGCCCGCAAGGGCATGGAGCACGGCCTGCAGAAGGTCGACGTCTTCGTGAAGGGCCCCGGCTCCGGCCGCGAGACGGCCATCCGCTCGCTGCAGGCCGCCGGCCTCGAGGTCACCTCCGTCACCGACGTGAGTCCCGTTCCCCACAACGGCTGCCGCCCCCGCAAGCGGCGCCGCGTCTAGGAGGCCGACGTGGCTCGCGATCGTGACCCGCAGTGCAAGCAGTGCCGCCGCGAGGGGGAGAAGCTCTTCCTCAAGGGCTCGCGCTGCCTCACCGAGAAGTGCGCCATCGAGCGCCGCAACTACCCGCCCGGCCACCACGGCCGCGGGCGCATCCGCCAGTCGGAGTACCTGATCCAGCTGCGCGAGAAGCAGAGGGCCCGCCGTTACTACGGCGTGCTCGAGAAGCAGTTCCGCCGCTACTACGAGAAGGCCAGCCGCCAGCCCGGCATCACGGGCGAGAACCTGCTGCGCCTCCTCGAGCTGCGGCTCGACAACGTGGTCACCCGCCTGGGCTTCGCGGCATCGCGCCGCCAGGGCCGCCAGCTGGTGCGCCACGGCCACATCATGGTCAACGGCAAGCGCGTGGACATCCCGTCCTACCAGTGCCGTCCCGACGACATCATCACGATCAAGCCGGACTCCGGGGCCGAGCAGACCGTGCGCGGCGCCACCGAGATCGGCGCGTCGGTGGCCCCGTGGCTGCAGGCCGACCACGAGTCGCTGTCCGGCAAGGTCCTCAAGGCCCCGGATCGCACCGAGATCGACACCCCGGTGCGTGAGCAGCTCATCGTGGAGCTCTACTCGAAGTAAGCAGTGCACCGGGCCCGGCACGGGCGATGGCGGGGCGCCCCTGACGCGGGGGCCTCGGCCGAGGCCGTCGGACCCGGTTCCGCGTTCACCACATAACCGGCCACAGGGCCGGGAGGAGCAACCCAAGTGCTCGACATCCAGACCCCGCGCATGTCCTACGAGCCCGAGTCCGACGTCTTCGGGCAGATCGAGGTCGAGCCGCTCGACCGCGGCTTCGGACACACCTTCGGCAACTCGCTTCGGCGCGTGCTGCTGTCGTCCCTCGAGGGCGCGGCCGTCACGTCGATCAAGATCGACGGCGTGCAGCACGAGTTCACCACGGTGAAGGGCGTGCGCGAGGACGTCACGGACATCATCCTCAACCTGCGCGGCCTCGTGTGCCGCCTCGTCGGCGAGGCCGACGAGATCGAGGTGGAGCTCAGCCGGCAGGGCCCGGGCGTGGCCACCGCCGGCGACATCGCCTGCCCGTCCGACCTGGAGATCCTCAACCCCGAGCTGGAGATCGCCAACCTCGAGGCCGGCGCCTCGCTGGACATGGTGCTCACCATCGCGCGTGGCCGCGGCTACGTGCCCGCCGAGCAGAACAAGGGCCCGGGGTCGAGCATCGGGGTCATCCCGGTGGACAGCAACTTCTCGCCCGTGCGCCGCGTGCGCTACGAGGTCGGCGCCGCCCGCGTGGGCCAGCGCACCGACTACGACAAGCTCACCCTCGAGGTGGAGACCGACGGCTCGGTGGACCCGCGCACCGCGGTGGCCCAGGCCTCGGCCATCCTCATCGAGCGCCTGGCGATCTTCGCCGACCCCAAGGACATCCGCCTGCTGGCCGAGGAGGAGCCCGAGCCGCCGCAGCCCGGTGGCGAGATGGCCAACATCCTCATCGAGGAGCTCGAGCTTGGCGTGCGCTCCTACAACTGCCTCAAGCGCGTGGGCGTCGAGACCATCGGCGACCTGATCTCGAAGAGCGAGGATGACCTCTCGGCCATCCCGAACTTCGGCAAGAAGAGCATCGAAGAGGTCAAGGAGAACCTGGCCCGCCACGGCCTGGCGCTCCGCGACGACTGATAACGACCGAACCGTCAACCGGAGACACCAATGCGACACCGCAGGCGCGGCCCCAAGCTCAATCGTGACAGTGCACATCGCAAGTCGATGGCGGCCAACATGGCCGTTGCGCTGCTCGAGCACGGGCGCATCCAGACCACCGAGGCCAAGGCCCGACTCGCCCGCCAGACGGCCGAGCGCGCCATCACCCTCGGCAAGCAGGGCACCCTGCACGCCCGTCGCCAGGCGATCGCGCTGCTGCGCAACAAGCCGATCACCTACCGGCTGTTCGACGACATCGCCCCGGTGTTCAAGGACGTCCCGGGTGGCTACACGCGCGTGACCAAGCTGGGTCCCCGCCAGGGCGACGCCGCACCGATGGTGCTGCTCGAGCTCTCGCGCGAGGTCCCCGCGGCCTCCACCACGTCCACCGCCGCCTAGCGGCCGTCCAGGAGCACCTCGTGAATCGCTTCCGCACCCTCCTCGCCGCCGGCGCCCTGATCTCCCTCGGGGGCATCGCCCTCGGCGCGTCGCAGGCCACGGCCGTGATGGCCGCCAACCAGACGCAGATCAACGGCATCGTCAACGCCGTGAACGCCTGGACGACCCAGACGCAGGGCTACACCTACGCCGACTACACGGTGCAGAACATCGCCATCTCGTCGGTGAATCCCGCGTTCGCACGTGCCCAGATCGTGCCGACCACGAAGTACGTCGGCATCATCCCGGCGCAGTGGACCGTGCTCACGGGGTCTGGCGCCAACTGGACCGTGGTGGATGGCGGCGTGAACTTCTGCGACAACTCGTCCAGCATCCCGCCGGCCGTCGAGAACGACCTCTTCCCGGGTGGCGCGCAGTGCGCCCCCACCAGCACGAAGGCCACGATCGCTTCTGCGAGCAACGGCCTCTACCGCCTGGTGGTGCAGGCGCAGCGTCGCAGCAAGACCAGCAACCAGGCCAGCGTGTACGTGAGCCTCCAGCAGACCAACGGCGTGAAGGTGACCGAGCGCCGCGTCGGCGCCACCAATGGGTGGAGCTGGAGCACGGTGACCAAGCCGGGCAGCGCCTACGCCACGCTGAACATGACCAACCAGTGGGGCTCGGCCCAGATCCTGAAGTCGGCCAACGCCCTCTA
>CAIYRJ010000088.1 GCA_903928615.1 uncultured Actinomycetes bacterium
CACGGTCGTGTACTCCATGGCGCCGGCCTCGCGCAGGCGCTCCACCACCTGGGCAACGGTGGACGCCTTCTGGCCGATGGCCACGTAGAAGCACTTCACGTCCTGGCCGCGCTGGTTGATGATCGTGTCGATGGCGATCGTCGTCTTGCCGGTCTGGCGGTCGCCGATGATCAGCTCGCGCTGGCCACGGCCGATCGGGATCAGCGCGTCGATGGCCTTGATGCCGGTCTGCAAGGGCTCGGTGACCGGCTGGCGCTGCACCACGCCGGGAGCCTTGAACTCCACCGGGCGGAAGTCGTCGGTCTGGATCGGGCCGCGGCCGTCGAGCGGCGTGCCGAGCGGGTCGACCACGCGGCCGAGCAGGGCCTCGCCCACCGGCACCTGGATGACCTTGCCGGTGCGGCGCACCGGGTCGCCCTCCTTGATGAGGGTGTCCTCGCCGAGGAGCACGACGCCGACGTTGTCCTCCTCGAGGTTCAGCGCGAGGCCGGTGACGCCGTGCGGCAGCTCGAGCGTCTCGAGGGACAGGACCGAGGGGAGGCCGTGCACGCGGGCGATACCGTCACCCACCTGCAGCACGGTCCCGACCTCGTCGGCCTCGGCGACGCCCTCGTACTGCTCGATCTGGGCGCGAAGGACCTTTGTGATCTCGTCGGGGCGGAGCTTCATCGTGCGGTGAATACCTTTCTCGGTTGATGCGGCGGTGCCGCGCGTCAGGCCTCGACGGCGGTGGATAGATCGATGGGCGTGGTCTCGAGCGAGCGACGCATCTCCTCGAGGCGGGTGCGCAGCGAGGCGTCCACCACGACGTCGCCGACCCGGAGCACCAGGCCGCCGATGATCGACGGGTCGACGGTCTCCTCGATCTCGGCCTCGCGCCCGGTCTGGGCGTGGACCTTCTCGCGGATCTTGTCGCGGAGCTCCGGGGTGAGCGGGATCGCCGTGACGGCGGTCACGACCACGCGTCCCTCGGCCGCGTCGGCGCGGCGGCCGTATGCGGTGACCACCTCGTCGAGCTCGGCGATGCGGCCACGGTCGATGAGCACCTGGACGAACCCGAGGGACACCGGATGGGCGCCCTCCATGATCTCCGTGACGGCCGCCCTCTTGGCCGCCTCGTCGATCTCCGGGCTCGTGAGGGCCTCGCGCAGCTCCGACCCGGGGGCCATGGCCTCGGCGAACTCGTTGAGCTCGCTCCGCACCTGGTCCACGGCGGACTGCGCGTGGGCTGCCTCGTACAGGGCCTCTGCGTATGTGGCCGCGACGCTCATCAGGCCTTCTGCAATCCGCTGAGGTCGGCGTCGGCGAGTGCCTCCTCGACCAGCCTGCGGTGATCGTCGTCGGACAGGGACTTCTTCGTCACCTTCTCGGCTGCGGTGAGCGCGAGCACCACGACGTCGTCGCGGATGCCGGCCACGGCCGCCTGGGCCTGGGCGTCGATCTGCGTCTGCGTGTCGCTCACGATGCGCTCCCGCTGCTCCTGGGCCTGGCCCACGATCTCCGTCTTCTGCCGTTCGCCCTCACGGCGACCGGATTCGCGGAGCTCGTCGGCCTCGCGACGGGCCTCGGCCAGCTTGGCCTTGTACTCGTCGAGGAGCCTCACGGCCTCATCGCGGCTGCTCTCGGCCTCCTCGATGGAGGCTGCGATGGATGCGCGCCGCTTCTCGATCGCCTGGCCAACCGGGCCGAAGACGAACTTCTTCATGATGAGAAGCGTGAGAAGGAAGACGACGATCGTCCAGATCATCAGACCCGGACTGACCTGGAGGAGCGGGTTCGCTCCTACGGGATCGACGCCTGAAAGGGGACCCATGGTCTAGACCAGGAAGAAGGCGACGAAGCCCATGAGCAGGGCGTAGAACGTGATCGCCTCGGTCAGGGCCAGTCCGAGGAAGGTGATCGAGAGAAGATCACTCCGGAGCTCGGGCTGGCGGGCGACCGACTCGACGGTCTTGCCGAAGATGTAGCCCACGCCGATACCCGGGCCGATTGCGCCCAGGCCGGTCGCGAGACCGAGCGTCAGGGCCTTGGATGCGTCGACGATGCTGCCTTCGAGAGCCACGTGGCCTCCTGTGTGGTGAATTGCCTTCTAGTGCTCGGACTGCGCGGCGTAGCCGATGTAGATACCGGACAGCAGGGCGAAGATGAACGCCTGCAGACCGGCCACCAGCAGCCACTCGAACACGTAGAAGAAGAGGGCGAAAGGGATCCCCAGGACGCCGAGAAGGCTTCCGACGAGGATCGAGAAGCCCGCGGCCATGATGATGAGAAGGTGGCCGGCGAGCATGTTTGCGAACAGTCGCACCGAGAGGCTGACGAGGCGAAGCACCTGCGACAGCAGCTCGAGGGCGAAGATGAAGGGCGTGATGCCCTTGCTGGAACCCGGCGGGATCAGCGTCTTGAAGTAGCCGATGAAACCGTGGGTGCTGAAGCCTTCGTACAGGAAGGCAACGAACGTCATGAGCGCCAGGGCGATGGTCACGCTGATGTTCGCCGTGGCGGCGTAGAGCCCGAGGTCGCCGACCACCTGGAAGGTGTCGGTGTGCGGGGCCGTGGGAAGGGGGATGAACGAGATGAGGTTGTTCACCGCGATGAAGAGGAAGAGCGTGGCCAGGTAGGGGAACCACTTGGTGAACACGCGCTGCGGGAGGGTGGCGCCCGCGATCTGCTCCTCGGCGAACTCGTACGTGATCTCGAGCACGTTCTGGGCCTTGGTGGGCTTCATCTTCAGCCCGCCGCGCACCACGAGGATGCCGAACAGGATGATGATCGCGCTCGAGGCCAGCATGTAGAAGACGGCCTTGTTGATGCTGAGGTCGATGAAGCCGAGGTTGAGGTCCACCCAGGCGGACGTCTCGAACTCCTCGGCGGGGTCGAACTCCTCTGCGGCCGACGCCAGCGAAGGCGCGGCGAGCAGCAGGCCGAAGGTGGCGATGAGCCACCACTTGAGCCGGCTCAACGACGCCCTCACTCGTCGCCCTCCCCCGCCTCGGCGGCGGCCTGGGCCTTGGCGTCGGCGATGGCCTTCTCGCGCGTGCCGAACGCGATGGCGCGGCCCAGCAGGTCGAAGGTGAAGGCCACGATGAACACCGCGGCGGCCACGAGGGCGACGGTCTCGTTGAAGCGGAGGGCCGTGATGAACAGCACGCCGGCCACGGTCCAGGCGCGGATGATGAACGACAGCCCGGTGACGCCCACGGCGGCCGACTGCCCCATCCTCATCGCGTACTTGGCGGTGGCCAGCTGCACGGCCCAGTTGGCCACCCACAGCGCGGTGCCCAGCACCCAGCCGTTGAGCGGCCCGCCCAGGGCAAGCACGATCGGCAGGGCCACGATGCAGGCGGCGATGCTCGCGGCGGTCGCGAACACGAGAGCACGGCGCGGGACTTCCTTAGAGGCAGGCACAGGCATTATCTGGTTTGCAGCCTGGCCAGGGGCGGCTGAGGTGATGCTCTTCCCTCCGGGCGTGAAACCTCACCGCGACGGTCCGCGGCAACGGGCGGGAGCATACCCATCCGCCCGTGGCATGCCATGGGAACCGCGCCTCGTTATGGGGTGACAGGCGTCCCGCGTTCCGGGGCGGAAGGACCTACCGCTTGTTCGCGGCCACCTCGTTGCCCGCCGCACGCCGTCGGCGGACGATCTGCACCACCGGCTCGCTGCGCCACTTGAGGATCTCCAGCACGTACACCAGGTACACCGCGCCGGCCAGGCCGATGGCGGCGATCGCCGCCAGCAGGGCCGTCCAGCCGGGGTTCCAGTCGCCCGGGGAGTCCATGTATGGAACGAAGCGCATGGCGAGCGCGAGGATCGCCATGAGGCCGGTCCATGCGTAGATCGCAAGCACGGTGCGCCGCTGGCTCCAGCCAATCGCCAGGAACCGGTGATGGAAGTGGCTCTTGTCGGCCGAGTACACGGGGTTGCCGTGCTTGAGGCGCTTCAGGATGACGAACGACGTGTCGAGGATCGGGATCGCCAGCACGATGAGCGGCAGCACGATGGCGATGGCCGCGGCGCTCTTCATCACCCCGCTGATGGCGATGCCGGCCAGCATGAAGCCGAGGAACATCGAGCCGCCGTCGCCCATGAACGTGCGGGCCGGGTGGAAGTTGAAGCGCAGGAACGCCGCGCAGGCACCGGCGAGGGCCGCCGCCAGGATGGCCGCGTCGGCGCGGCCGAGGGATGCGGCGATGATCGCGAACGTGGTGGAGCCGATGGCCACCACCCCGGCCGCGAGGCCGTCCATGCCGTCGGTGAAGTTGATGATGTTCACGATCGCCACGAACCAGAGCACCGTGAGCGGGTACTGGGCACCGCCCAGGTCGATGGCGCCCAGGAAGGGCAGCGTGAGGTGGTCGATCGTGAGGCCGGCCGCAACGGGGATGCACGCGCAAGCCACCTGCCCCGCGAACTTCACGGCGGGCTGCATGCCGAGCACGTCGTCGGCGATGCCGAGCAGGGCGATGAGCACCGCGCCCGCGATCAGCCCGCGCGCGCCCGGCTCGATGGGCAGGAACCACAGCGCGGGCACCAGGAAGCCGATGAGGATCGCCACGCCGCCGAGGCGCGGGATCGGCCGGTCGTGGATGCGCCGGGCCGAGGGCTGGTCGACGGCCCCCACCTGGCGGGCCAGGGCCATGGTCGCGGGCGTGAGCACGAGCACGACGACTGCCGCGGCGATAGCGCTGAGTATGGGGATCAGCGTCGTGGTCATGGTGTCGCGGAGCCCGTCATGGCCTCCGGAGGGTCATTCTACGAGTGACCCGCGGGTACCTGCGACCTTCCGGGCCCAGCGTGTCACCAGCCCGGCCCTCAGTGGCCCGGCCGGTGGTAGATGCCGGCACCCCACGCGGAGATGGCCTCGCCCAGCAGCGCGGTGAGCGGCATCGTGATGGGCGCGAGGGGCCCGCTGGCCACCACCGGGTTGCGACGGCGACGATCGAGCACGCGGATCACCCGCGCGGCCACCGACCCCGCCGACTCGGTGGGCATGAGCCTCGGCAGGTCCTTCCCCCACCCCAGGCGGTGGAACGCCGTGCGCACGGGGCCCGGGCAGATGGCGAAGGCGCGCACGCCGGTGCCGCGCAGTTCCTGGTCGAGCCCGCGCACGAAGCGCATCTCGAAGGCCTTGGTGGCGGCGTACGTGGACATGTACGGAATGGCCTGCGACGCCGCGGCGGATGACATCACCACGAGATCGCCCCGCCGGTTGGCCACCATGCCCGGCAGCACGTGCGCGGCCATGTCCACCACGGCCACGCAGTTGAGGCGCACCTCGCGCACCTCCCTCTCGCGGTCGAGCTCGGTGAAGCGCCCCTGCGTGCCGATGCCGGCGTTCAGCACCGCCACGTCGAGCGGCCCGCGCAACTGCTCAACCACCCCGCGCACCGCGGCGCGCCCCTCCTCGCGCGAGAGGTCGGCGGCCACGCCGCGCACCTCCACCCCGTGCTCGCGCCGCGCCTGCTCGGCCAGCGCCGCCAGCCGGTCGCCGCGCCGGGCGACGATCACCAGCGGATGCCCGCGCCGGGCGAGCCGGAGCGCCACCTCGGCCCCGATCCCGGCACTGGCCCCCGTGACGAGCGCCCACCCCCGCCGGTCGCTATGCACGCAGGCGCGCCTCCATGCTGCGGGGGGATTCGCAACGGGAAGCACCGGGGCATTGCCTACGGTCGCGACGCGCAGCGCGAGCGAGCCGGGCTCCGCCCGGATTCGCAGGGCGGCAATCGTCTTCCCTTCGGCAATGCCCCGGTGCTTCCCGTGGCACGTCGCCGCAGCAGGAATGGCCCCCCCGGCCTGGCTGCCGCGAGAGCGGCCCGGCGGGGCGGGGTGTTCCCGGAGGGAAGACCAATGCCGCCATGCCTTCCCGGGCGAAGCCCGGGACGCTCGCGCTGCCGTTGGCGACCGAAGGGAACACCCCGCCCGGCCAGGCCGTCAGGCAGCGCGCGACACAGGCGATCACACGCGGGCGGTTTCGGCGATGAGCTGGGGGTAGAGCGGGAAGCGGTCGCCCAGCGCCTTGCTGCGCTGGCGAAGGCCATCGAGGTCGGCGTCGGTGGTGTCGGGCGTGAGGGCCTCGGCGATGATGGCGCCCACCTCGCGAAGCTCATCGGGGCCCATGCCGCGCGTGGTGAGGGCGGCGGTGCCGATGCGCACGCCTGACGTGACCGTGGGCGGGCGCTCGTCGAACGGCACGCCGTTCTTATTCACCGTGATGCCCGCCCGGTCGAGCCGCTCCTCGCCATCCACGCCGGTGAGTGGCGTGCCGGAGAGGTTGACGAGCACGAGGTGGTTGTCGGTGCCGCCCGTGACCAGGTTGATGCCGTTGGTCATGAGCACCTCGGCCATGGCCTGGCAGTTGTCCACCGTGCGCTGCTGGCGCTCGCGGAACTCCGGCGTGAGGCACTGCCCGAAGGCGATGGCCTTGCCGGCGATCACGTGCATGAGCGGGCCGCCCTGCAGGCCGGGGAACACCGCGCGGTCGATGGCGCTGCCGAACTCCTCGTCGCACATGATGAATCCCGCACGCGGGCCACCGAGGGTCTTGTGCATGGTCGAGGTGACCACGTGCGCGATGCCTACCGGGCTCGGGTGCACGCCCCCGGCCACGAGGCCCGAGATGTGCGCCATGTCCACCATCAGCTTCGCGCCGACCTCGTCGGCAATCTCACGGAAGGCAGGGAAGTCGAGCGTGCGCGGATACGCGCTGGCGCCCGCCACGATGAGCTTGGGGCGCACCTCGAGGGCCTGCGCGCGGATGTCGTCCATCTCGAGGCGGTGCGATTCGGGGTTCACCCCGTAGCCGTGGAACTCGTACATGCGGCCCGAGAAGTTCACCTTGAGGCCATGGGTGAGGTGGCCGCCGTGGGCCAGCGACATGCCCATCACCTTGTCGCCGGGCTCGATCAGCACGCTGTAGGCGGCCTCGTTTGCCGTGCTGCCCGAGTGCGGCTGCACGTTGACGTGATCGCACCCGAAGAGATCCTTGGCGCGCGCGATGGCGAGGTCCTCCACCTCGTCCACCACCTCGCAGCCACCGTAATAGCGCTTGTGCGGCAGCCCCTCGGCGTACTTGTTGGTGAGCACCGAGCCCACCGCCTGCAGGATCGAGATGCTCGTGAAGTTCTCGCTGGCGATCATCTCGAGCGTCTCGGCCTGCCGCTCGAGCTCGCGCCTCAGCAGCGCGGCAACCGCCGGGTCGGCCTCGGATACGTCCTGGGACAGCTGGCTCTCGGGATCGAAGAAGCTCACTCGCGCGCTCCGGCTCTCGACTGCTGGGGAACGCTGCAAGGATAAATCACGAAGCGGGGGAGTCGGGGGCCCCCGGCTGGGCCGAACGGCCCCAGATGGCCCGGGGGATCCCGGCGAGGTCGGCACGCGTCGACACCTCGCCGAATCCGGCGCCCGCAAGGATGTCCCTCGCAGCCGGGGACTGGCCCTCGCCGATCTCCAGCACGAGCCACCCGCCGGGCTGGAGCACCCCTGCCGCCTCCCTTGCCACGCGTGCGTGATCCTCGGTGCCGACGGGCCCCGCCACCAGCGCCTGCTCCGGCTCGTGGCGAAGCGCCGGGTACCGCTCGAGGTCGGCAGGCACCAGGTAGGGCGGGTTGCTCACCACCACGTCGAAGCGCTCGCCTGCCACCGCGGTCATGCCATCGCTCTCGAGCAGGCGCACGCGATCGGCCAGCGCGGGGTTGGCGTCGAGGTTGCGGCGGGCAACGGCCAGCGCGGCGGCGCTGCGCTCGAGCCCGGTCACCGTCACATCGGGGCGCAGGTCGGCCACCGAGAGCGCGATGGCCCCCGATCCCGTGCCCCAGTCGACGATGCGCGCACCCTGGGGCGCCATCTCCACCACCACGTCGACGACCACCTCGGTGTCCGGGCGGGGCACCAGGACGTCGGGCGTCACCTCGAGGTCGAGCCTGCCGAACGCCCGGCGTCCGGTGATGTGGGCCACCGGCTCCAGCTCACCCCTCCGCGCGATGAGCGCCCGGCACTCCGCCAGCTCGTCCTCGGTGAGCGGCCTGTCGGCCTCGGTGTAGAGCTCGATGCGCTGCAGCCCGAGCGCATGCCCGATGAGCACCTCCGCATCGAGCCGCGGCGTGTCCGACCCCTTCCCGGCGAGCCATTCCGTCGACCGTCGAACTACTTCAGAAAGCGTCACGGTTCACAGCATGCCACCGCCGCCCCGACAGGGGTGGAACCTGTCCGCACCCGCATCAGCAGCCGTGCGGAGCGGGACCGAAGGCAGAAGGACAGGCGGCCCTGGGTCGCCCGGCAGGGGTTATGTGACCTGCTGCTCGAGCAGCAGCCGGCGCTCCTCGGCCTGGAGGGCGTCGGTGAGCGACGCGAGCTGGCCCTGCAGCACCTGCTCCTTGAGCGGCACGGTGACG
>CAIYRJ010000089.1 GCA_903928615.1 uncultured Actinomycetes bacterium
CAGCACCACGTTGCGCTCGATCACCTTGCCGTCGCGGGCGAACTTCACCGTGACGGCCTTGCCGGGGTTCTGCTGCAGCTCCGCGCGCGCGTCGGCGAGCCCCTGCTCGTCGGTGGTGGCCACGCCGTTCACCGACAGGATGCGGTCACCCGCGACGATTCCCGCGGCGGCGGCGGGAGTGCCCTGGTTCACGGCCTGCACCGCGTTGCTCGCCTGGAACGACGGCACGCCGATCCAGAAGTAGATCGCGAAGCAGAGAAAGGCCACCACGAGGTTGACGAATGGGCCGGCGAAGATCGTGGCCACCTTCTTCCACGTCTTCGCCGCGTAGTACGTCCGCGGCACCACCTCAGGCGGAAGGTCCTCGTCGCGGGTCATCCCGGTGATCTTCACGTAGCCGCCGAGGGGCAGCCACCCGATGCCGTACTCGGTCTCCCCGCGCCTGAACTTGGCCAGCGGCCGGCCGAAGAAGATGGAGAACTTCTCGACGCGCATGCCGCACCACTTGGCCACGACCATGTGCCCCGCCTCGTGCACGAGCACGAGGAACATGAGGATGAGCACGAAGGCGACGATGTTCCACGCGAGGCTCATGCGGCACCCGCCATCGCCATCGTCACCTGGCGCGCGGCCGCATCTGCCGCCAGCACGGCCTCGAGGGACTCGGCGGGGCCGGCATCCACCGTGCCGAGAGCGTGCTCGACCCCGCGGGGGATGTCCATGAATCCGATGCGGCCCTCGAGGAAGGCACCCACGGCCACCTCGTTGGCGGCGTTGAGGATGGCCGGGGCCGTGCCTCCCGCCTCCCCCGCCTCGCGCGCGAGGCGCAGGCACGGGAACGCGGCGAGGTCGGGCTCCTCGAACGTGAGCGTCATTCCGATGAGGTCCATCTGCGGGCGCTCCGGCGGGGCCTCGGGCCAGCGCAGGGCATGCCCGATGGGCACCCGCATGTCCGGAGGCCCGATGTGGGCGAGGATGCTGCCGTCGTCGAGCCGCACCATCGCGTGCACCATGGACTGCGGGTGCACCACCACCTCCACCTCGTCGTACGGCAGGTCGAAGAGGTGATGGGCCTCGATCACCTCGAGGCCCTTGTTCATGAGGGTGGCCGAGTCGATGGTGATCTTGGCGCCCATGTCCCAGGTGGGATGCGCGAGGGCATCGGATGCGGTGACGCCCTCGAGGTCGGATTGCGCGCGCCCGCGGAACGGACCACCTGACGCCGTGAGGATCGCCCGCGCCACGCGCTCGCGCGGCACGCCCTCCATGAGCTGGAAGAGCGCCGAGTGCTCGCTGTCCACCGGTACCAGGCCGGCCCCGGTGCGCGCCCGCACGGCGGCCACGAGGTCGCCGCCGGCCACAAGCGACTCCTTGTTGGCGAGCGCCACCGGAATGCCGCGCTCGAGCGCGGCAAGCGTGGGCGGAAGGCCCGCGGCGCCCACGAGGGCGTTCAGCACGATGTCCGGCTCGCAGGCGTCCATGAGGTCGCCCAGGTCGGCCGTGTGCGCCACGCTGCCGCCCCCTGCTGCGGCCGCGGTGGTCGTGACGCCCCGATCAGTGGCCTGGGCGGCCATCTCGGACACGCGGGACCCGCAGGCCAGCCCGACGCACTGCATGTCCGGGGCGCCGTCGATCACGTCGAGGGCCTGGACTCCGATGGAGCCCGTGGACCCGAGGATGAGGACGCGCTTCACGACTGCGAAGGTATCACCGCTCCCGGCCCCCGCCGGGGGTTCGGGGCGCCACGCGACGCCTCAGGCGAGCAGATCCTGTGCCGTCTCGCAGAAGGCGGCCACGAGCGCCGCGCACGCAGCCAGGTCTCCGGGGTCGCAGGTCTCCACGACCTGGTGGATATAGCGCGTGGGGATCGATACGCACCCCGCCAGCGCGCCGTCACCGGCGAGCTGCAGCTCGCGCGTGTCGGTGCCGCCGCGGGTCATGATCTCCACCTGATGGGGGATCTCCCGGGCGTCGGCGATGCGCTCGAGGTGCTCGATCACGGCGCGCGGAACGATGACCCCGGAGTCGTAGGCCTTGATCGCCGCTCCACCGCCCATGGCGGTGATCTTCTCGTGCGGCTTGGCCCCGGGCCCGTCGTTGGCGAGCGTGGTGTCGATCGCCAGGCCGATGTCGGGACGGATGCGCTGCGCCGCCACGCGCGCGCCGCGCAGGCCGACCTCCTCCTGGGTGGTGGCCACGGCGACCACCTCGCACTCGTGGTCCGCGAGCTGGCGCATCGCCTGGATCATCACGTAGAGGCCCGACCGGTTGTCGATGCTCTTGCAGGTGACGAGGTTGCCGAGGCGGGCGAGGGTGCGCTCGCGGGTGACGGTGTCGCCCTTGCGCACGATCTCCCTCACCTCGTCGGCGGGCAGCCCCACGTCGATGTAGTGGTCGTCCGGCTTGGGCAGCGCCTTGCGCTCCTCGGGGCTCATGATGTGGATGGGCTTGGCGCCCATCACTCCGAGCAGGTCCTCGCGCCCATGCACGATGACCCGCTGCGCCACCTTGGTCTTGGGGTCGAACCCCCCGAGGGGCACCACGCGGATGAAGCCCTCGTCATCGATGTGGGTGACCATGAAGCCGAGCTCGTCCATGTGCGCGGCCAGCATCACGCGGGGCCCTCCCCCACCGCGCCGCACGGCGGCCACGCTGCCCAGCGGGTCCACGCTCACCTCATCCACGTGGGGGGCGAGCTCCGCGATCACGACCTCGCGGATGCGTTCCTCGCGCCCGGGGGCGCCGGGCGTCTCGCAAAGCCGGGTGAGAAGGTCGATGTCGAGGTCGGGAAGCACGGTCAGAGCACGATCCAGGTGGTGAGGAAGTAGCCGGCGAGGGATGCGAAGAGCAGGGAGTCGAACCTGTCGAGGATGCCCCCGTGGCCGGCGAGGATCTTGCCGGAATCCTTCACGCCGACGTCCCGCTTGATCATCGACTCGAAGAGGTCGCCGACATATGCGGCCAGGCACAGCGCAAGCCCGATCACGAGGGACTGCCACCAGTTGATCCAGTCCATGTAGAGCCCGGCGAACCACACGGCGGCGGTGCCCACCACGAGCCCGCCGATGAAGCCCTCCCAGGTCTTGTTGGGCGAGGTGCGCGGCGCGATCTTGCGGCGCCCCCAGAGCCGCCCCGAGAAGTACGACGCCGTGTCGAACACCCACACGGCGACGAGCAGGTTCACGATGGCGCCCGCGCCATCGGGGAGGTCGCGGGTGAGCACCAGCACCCCTGCGGGCAGCGCGATGTACATGCCCCCCATGAGCACCAGGGCGACGCGCCCGGTGATGCCCTCGCGGTCGGGCAGCGTGAGCGCGGCGATGGCGGCGAGGAAGAGGCCCGCGGCCAGGGCGAACAGCAGCGCCCGCTCCGGAGGCGACGCCGCCCACGCGAGCACCACCGCCAGCACGGCAGTGGCGTAACCGGCCCACTGGAGGTGCCGCGGCACGCCGGCGAGGCCGTAGAACTCGAAGAGGGCGGCGAGCGCCACGATCAGGGCGAACGCCGCGAACACCGGACCGCCGAAGTACACGGCGGCGACGATCACGGCGATGCCGGGGATCGCGATGGCGATGCGGCTCATCATCGGGCGCCGAACCTCCGCGTGCGGTTGGCGTACTCCTCGAAGGCCACGCGCAGGTCGTCCGGACCGAAGTCGGGCCACATGCGCTCCGAGAACACCAGCTCGGCGTAGGCCGACTGCCAGAGCAGGAAGTTCGACAGCCTCTGCTCGCCACTGGTGCGGATGATGAGCTCCGGGTCGCGCATGTCGGGTGCGTACATGAAGCGCCCGAACTCCTCGTCGGGCGCGTCCGGGCCGGCCTCCGCCACGAAGCGCCGCGCGGCATCCACGATCTCGGCCCGCCCCCCGTAGTTCATCGCGATGAACAGGCGCATGCGGTCGTGACGCGCGGTCCTGGCCTCGGCCTCGGCGATCTTCGCCAGCAGGGCGTCGTCGAGCTGGTCGAG
>CAIYRJ010000090.1 GCA_903928615.1 uncultured Actinomycetes bacterium
CACGGCTAGATGGAGCCGCTCTCCCCCGCCGCGAGCCGCTGGTTGCCGGTGGTGGCGAGCCCCTCCTTGAGGGTGCCGATGCTGTCGACCGGGTTGGGGTCGACCCGGCGCAGGCACGCCGCGTAGAGCGAGACGTAGTCGCCGAGCATCACGAGGTCGATCACGCGGGCCAGCGGCGTCTCGCCCTCGCCCTCGATGGTGAGCACGCCGGTCACCTTCGACTGGATGATCTCGCGCGTGAGGGCGATGCGGCGCTCCACCTGGCGGTGCTGGCGCGGGTCGCGCAGCATCACCACCTGGGCCTGGTCGCCGAAGTCGCCGGCGGCCTCCCAGCCCACGATTTCGTTGTGGTTCATCTCGGGCAGCGCCGCCCAGAACGCCGGCTGCTTGGCGTTCTCGTTGAACTGGCACTTCCACCGGAATGCCACGCCCGCGGTCACCTCGGCCCCGTAGATGACGGGCACCTTGTCGTGAAGGCGCATGGCCACCTGCTTCGCGGGGTTCGCCTCGGTGGGGCGGTCGGGGCCGTAGGCGTCGATGGCCGCCCCGATGGCGTCGCGCGCGGCGTCGAGCTCGTCATCCTGCGGGGGAATCACCCCGAGCCTCGCGAGCAGCACCACGGCGGGGATGAGCATGTGCAGCAGGGCCATGCGCGGCTGCAGGCCACCCGGGATCGGCAACACCGGAATGCCGTGCTTGCCGTTGTACCAGGTGTCGAGCTTGCCGCCGCTCGTGATGGCGATGGCGGGCGACTCGCGCTCGAGGGCCTGCATCGCGGCCGTGAGCGTCTCCTCGGTCTCGCCCGAGTACGACATCAGCATGGCGAGCGTGTGGTCGTCGGCCCAGCCCGGCAGGTAGTACCCGCGGTGCACCACCAGCGGCACGCGCGTGCGCTCGTAGTACGTGCTGGCCACGAGGTCGCCGGCGATCGCCGATCCGCCCATGCCGCAGATGATCACGTTGTTGATCACGTCCGCGGGGAACGGGATCTCCAGCGCCTCCGCTCCCGCGCGGGCCGAGTCGAACACGTCCAGCGACCCCGCGATGCCATCGATCAGGCCCGCGCGGTCGACGCCGAGCACCTCGGGAAGATCCAGTTCGTCCATGGGCGGGAGGCTACCGGTCAGGCCGCGGGCACGGTGGCGCCCGTGGCGACCGACGTCGGCCCGGTGATCACCGCGCCCGGCGCGATTGCGGCGCCATCCCCCACCACCACGAGGTCGCTCACGCGGGCGCCGTCGCCCACGGTGACGTCCCGGCCGATCACCGACCCCTCCACCACGGCGTCCGCGCCGATCGAGGCGCCGGCGCCGATCACGCACGACCCCACGCGGGCGCCGGGTCCGATGGCGGCCCCGGGCCCCACGCACGCACCCGCGTCGATCGCGGCGGCGGCGTCCACCCGGGCGTCCGGCGCCACCCACGCCTGCCCGGGCGAGTCGATGAAGCCCACGTCCCCGGCCAGCACGTCGAGGTGGGCGTCCAGGTACGACGCCGGGGTGCCGATGTCGCGCCAGTAGCAGTCGGATGCCAGCGCGCCCACGCCGCCGCGCGCCGCCAGCAGCGGGAAGGTGTCGCGCTCGATGGACACCTGCTGGCCGCGCGGGATCGCCGCCCGGGCGCCCGGGGTGAGCACATACGTGCCGGCATTGATGCGGTAGGGCTCGCCGGGGATGAGCTCGTCGGCGCCCGGCTTCTCCACGAACTCGGTCACCCGGCCGTCGGCGTCGGTGCGCACCAGGCCGAACGCGCTGGGGTCGTCCACGGGGGTGAGGGCGATGGTGGCCTCGGCGCCGAGGCCGCGGTGGTGGTCGGCCAGCGCGGCGAGGTCGAGGTCCGTGAGGATGTCCCCGTTCAACACGAACACGTCCGCGTCGTCGAGGAGGTCCTCGGCGTTGGCGATCGCGCCGGCGGTGCCGAGCGGCTCCGGATCGACCACGTACCCCATCTCGAGTCCCCGCGAGGCGCCGTCGCCGAAGTACTCCTCGATCTCGCGCGGGCGGTAGCCGCACGAGAACACGATGCGCCTCACGCCGGCGCGCTGCAGGTGGTCCACCTGCCGCTCCACGAAGGGCCGCCCCATGAGCGACAGCATCGGCTTGGGCAGTGTGTCGGTGAGGGGGCGCATGCGCGTGCCCTGTCCGCCCACCAGGATGACGGCCTGGCTCACGCCCGCATCGCGGGTCATGACGGGGCGACCCGCCCGATGCCCTCGTAGGCGAATCCTGCGGCCACGGCGTCCGCGGGGTCGAGCGCGTTCCGGCCATCCACCAGCACGTCGCCGCGCATCACCTGCGCCACCTTCGGCCAGTCGAGCCCGATGATCTCGGGCCACTCGGTCACGAGCACCACGGCATCGGCGCCGGTGACGCACGCCCACGGGTCGTCGAAGAACTCCACGCCGCGCACGGTGTGCCGCGCGGCCTCGAGCGCCACGGGGTCGTAGGCGCGTACGCTCGCGGCCTCGGCCAGCAGGCGCGCGGCCAGCACCACGCTCGATGCCTCGCGCATGTCATCGGTGCCCGGCTTGAACGCCAGCCCGAGCAGGGCGATCTCCTTGCCCTCGAGGTCGCCCAGGTGCCGCTTGAGCTTGCCCACCACGCGGCGCTTCTGAAGCTCGTTCACCTCGATGACCGAGGTGAGCAGCTGGAAGTGGTACCCGCTGTTGCCGGCCAGCTGCTTCAGCGCGCTGACGTCCTTGGGGAAGCAACTGCCACCGAAGCCCACCCCGGCTGAGAGGAACTTCGGCCCGATGCGCGCGTCGAGCCCCATGCCCTCGGCCACCTCGGTCACATCGGCGCCGACCTCCTCGCACACGTTGGCGATCTCG
>CAIYRJ010000091.1 GCA_903928615.1 uncultured Actinomycetes bacterium
CGTCGGGTGACGCCGCGGTGGAGCGCCAGCACGCCCGCGGCAAGCTGACGGCCCGCGAGCGCATCGACCTGCTGCTCGACCCCGGGTCGTTCGTGGAGCTCGACATGTTCACGCGGCATCGCGCCACGGGGTTCGGCATCGAGGAGAACCGGCCCTGGGGCGACGGCGTGATCACGGGGCACGGCACCGTGGACGGCCGCAAGGTTTTCGTGTTCAGCCAGGACTTCACGGTGTTCGGCGGCAGCCTGGGCGAGGTGTTCGCCGAGAAGATCTGCAAGGTCATGGACATGGCCGTGCGCATGGGTTGCCCGCTCATCGGCCTGAACGACTCCGGCGGCGCGCGCATCCAGGAGGGCGTGGTGAGCCTCGGCGGGTACGCCGACATCTTCTACCGCAACGTGCAGGCCAGCGGGGTGATCCCCCAGATCTCCGTGATCCTCGGCCCGTGCGCCGGTGGTGCGGTGTACAGCCCGGCGATCACCGACTTCATCTTCATGGTGAAGGAGACCAGCCACATGTTCATCACGGGCCCCGACGTGATCAAGACGGTCACGGGCGAGGACGTGACCATGGAGGACCTCGGCGGGGCGCTCAGCCACGCGATGAAGTCGGGCGTGGCCCAGTTCGCCGCCGAGGACGAGGAGTCGTGCCTCGACGACGTGCGCCACCTGCTCTCGTTCATCCCCCAGAACAACCTCGACGGCGCGCCCTACGAGGTGCCGTCGGACGACCCCGAGCGCCGCGAGCCCGAGTTGCACGCGATCGTCCCCGACAACCCCAACAAGCCGTACGACATGAAGCACGTCATCGAGTTGGTGTTCGACGACGGGGAGTTCATGGAGATCGCGCCGCTCTACGCGCAGAACCTGGTGATCGGCTTCGCGCGGCTCAACGGCCACTCGGTGGGCGTGATCGGCAACCAGCCCAAGGCGCTGGCCGGCGTGCTGGACATCGACGCCTCCATCAAGGGCGCCCGCTTCATCCGGTTCTGCGACGCCTTCAACATCCCGATCATCTCGTTCGTGGACGTCCCGGGGTTCCTGCCCGGCACCAGCCAGGAGTACGGCGGCATCATCCTGCACGGCGCCAAGCTGCTCTACGCCTACGCCGAGGCCACGGTGCCCAAGATCACGGTCATCACCCGCAAGGCATACGGCGGGGCCTACGACGTGATGAACAGCAAGCACATCGGCGCCGACTTCAACGCGGCGTGGCCGTCGGCCGAGATCGCGGTGATGGGCGCGGACGGCGCGGTGAACATCATCTTCCGCGGCGAGCTCAAGCGCGTGGCCGACGAGGGCGGCGACGTCGAAGCCCGCCGCGCCGAGCTCATCGCCGAGTACAAGGAGCGCTTCGCGAACCCCTACCTGGCGGCCGAGCGCGGATACGTGGATGACGTCATCCAGCCCGAGGACACCCGCCCGTGGCTGGTGAAGTCACTGGAGGTCGCGCTCACCAAGCGCGTGGACGGGCCGAAGCGCAAGCACGGGAACATCCCGCTGTGAGCGTGGCCATGGAGGTCTCCCCCATGCCGTCGCCCGACGAGGCCGCGGCCATCGCGGCCGCCGTGCAGGCCATGCTCGCCGCGCAGGACGGCGCAGATGCCGACCCGCGGCCCGCGGCCTACCGATCGGCCTGGCGCCGCGCGGCGGTGCGCGAGGGCGTGGGCCTCGCCCCCGACCAGACGAGGAGTCGCTGATGTTCAAGGCGGTGCTGGTGGCAAACCGCGGCGAGATCGCCATCCGCGTGATGCGCACGCTGCGCGAGATGGGCATCCGCTCGGTGGCCGTGTACTCCGAGGCCGACCGCGACGCGCTGTTCGTGCAGTTCGCCGACGAGGCGCACTCGCTGGGCCCCGGGCCCGCCACCGACACCTACCTGAACATCCCGAAGATCCTCGAGGTGGCGGAGGCATCCGGAGCCGAGGCCGTGCACCCGGGCTACGGGTTCCTGGCCGAGAACGCCCCCTTCGCACGCGCGTGCGAGGAGGCCGGCATCACCTTCATCGGGCCGCCGCCCGACGCCATCGACGCCATGGGCTCGAAGACCGCCGCCCGCGCACTCATGGACGCCGCGGGCGTGCCGATCGTGCCCGGGGTGACCGAGGGCGTGGCCGACGTCGCCGAGGCCACCGGCATCGCCGAGCAGATCGGCTACCCCATCGCCGTGAAGGCCGCGGCCGGCGGTGGCGGCAAGGGCTTCCGCGTGGCGCTGACGCCCGACGACCTGGAGGGCGCCTTCGAGGGCGCGCGGCGCGAGAGCGAGAAGTTCTTCGCCGACTCCACGGTGTACCTCGAGCGCTACCTGCCGCACCCGCGCCACGTGGAGATCCAGATCCTCGCGGACGGCCACGGCACCACCCTGTGGCTGGGCGAGCGCGACTGCTCGGTGCAGCGCCGGCACCAGAAGCTGGTGGAGGAGACCCCCAGCCCCATCGTGAGCGACGGCCTGCGCCAGCGCATGGGCGAGGCCTCGGTGCGCGCGGCCGAGGCCGTGGGCTACCGATCCGCCGGCACGCTGGAGTACCTGGTGTCGGGCGAGGAGTTCTTCTTCCTCGAGATGAACACGCGCATTCAGGTGGAGCACACGGTCACCGAGATGGTCACCGGGCTCGACCTCATCCGCGAGCAGGTGCGCATCGCCGCCGGCGAGCCGGTGTCGATCACGCAGGACCAGGTGGCACCGCGCGGGCACGCGTTCGAGTGCCGCATCAACGCCGAGGACGCCGAGAGGCGCTTCCTGCCCACCCCCGGGCCCATCACCGCATACCGCGAGCCGGCCGGCCCGGGCGTGCGGGTGGATTCGGGCGTGCAGGGCGGCTCGGTGATCAGCGACATGTACGACCCCATGGTGGCGAAGCTCATCACCTGGGATGTCGACCGCGAGACCGCGCGCAAGCGCATGCTGCGCGCGCTCGAGGAGTACGTGGTGGAGGGCGTCACCACGCTCATCCCCTTCCACATCTGGCTGCTGAACCAGCAGGAGTTCATCGACGGCGGCGCCTGCCACGACGCGCTCGAGGCCATGAGCGCCGAGAACACCCCGCTGCCGCCGCGCGACGGTGCCCCGCCGCCCGCGCCCGAGGCCCCCGAGGCCGAGCCCGTGGCCGAGCGCTCGCTGGTGGCCGAGGTGGGTGGCCGCAGGTTCGACGTGCGACTGTTCATCCCCGAGAAGGACCTGGCCGGCGGCGGCGCGCCGGCACCGAAGAAGAAGCGCGAGCGCAAGGGCGGATCCGGCCACCACGGGTCGGGCGGCGGAAGCGCCACCGGCGAGGTGCACTCGCCCATGCAGGGCACGGTGCTGAGCGTGGCGGTGGCGGACGGCCAGGAGGTGGCCGTGGGCGACGTCATCTGCATCATCGAGGCGATGAAGATGGAGAACGAGGTGACCGCGCACACCGCGGGCACCATCAGCGCGGTGAGCGTCGAGGCCGGTCAGTCGGTGGCCGCCGACGAGGTCATCGCCGTCATCGGCTGAGATGACCCGCGTCGTCCTGTGGGCCGGCCGCCTCGGGGCGGGCCGCGCCTCGGCCGGAGCCCTCGTGGATCCCGGCGACGCCGACCGCGAGACGGTGCGCCGTGCCGTGCTGGCCTGCGGCGTGGCGCTGGCGGCCGACCGCCTGTCTGCCGCCGACGGACCGGGGCGGCAGGCGGTGATCCGCGCCTTCGGGGCGTCGGCCCCCGACGACCTGGTGGACCTCACCGGCCGCTGCGAGATCGGCGGCCTGGCGGTGCCGCCCGGCGAGGTGTCGCCACCGCCCGGGTCGGCGATCGCCGACCTCGTGCTGGAGCCGGGAGACGACCCCGACGACGCGGAGCCGGTCATCTACACCGGCGACATCGACCCAGCCGAGGCGGCCGCGCTCACCGCGGCCGCGCTGGCGCGCGCCATGCCTC